>JBDNAO010000162.1:0-16190 GCA_039768375.1 Desulfobacterales bacterium
CCCCGTGTTCTCGACTTTAAAGTATAGGTCGGGCCCCGTAGCGTAGAATTCATCGTCAAATGCGGCGAGATCATATTCATGATAAAATGAGCCGTTCGTTTTAGTCATAATTTTTCCCAAAGGATCGTCATACTTCAAATCTTTGTCATAGAAACTTATCTTATAGTTTTGTATGCCTTCACCGGTATCCTTATCCTTAAGAATACCTTTAACAATCCATTTATCTGTGATGACCGATTTTGTTTTCTTCTGAAACGGCTGGACCATTTCCATCATAGACAGTTTGGGAAGAACAAGCTTGTCAACGTTCAGCGTTCCGAATTTAAAAGGTAGATCTTTTTTAAATATTTCTCTGTGTAACCGGTCGGTTATCACAATTTGAAGATTGTCGAGGGACAGATCCGGGAATTGGCTGCGGTCAATGGAGTAACGGATCGTTCCGTCATAGATTTTCAAGTTATCTGCAACTAGTTCATTGTCTTTTGTATAAATCGATGCTACGACTGTGTCTGTAACCTTTTTACCGTTTTGCGTGTACATATGCATCTCGCCTTCACCGGGCTGGTCATCGCCCAGCAGCGTTCCTATCAGTTTAGCGGCGCCGGTACTGGCAGTGACGGATTCGAACGGTTTGCCTTTTTGGCGTTGGGCCAATTGGGATGCCGTATAGGAACATGCAAATACGGTCAGCAGTCCGGTGATGACTTTGGTTTCGATAACTCTGTCATCGTTGGGTTCAACGTCCGGTTTGAATTTCAAGGCCACAAACAATTTTTCGTTGGGCGCCAGGACATCGACTATGCACAATTGGCCGTCATCAGCGATATGTGTAGTGTAATCGATTCCATTTGACACAACTTGTGAGATGGTAAAAGGAGAATCGTCTTGAATCCCCAGTTCGACGTCACTTAGTGTGCTTTGCCCATAATTTAAAACAACCACATTTTGGACCGGTGGGTTCAGTTGATCATAATCATAGGCCAGGGGGCCGAAATCGACAGGATTGGGTTCAATCATGATCATGCCCCTGCTCTCTCGTATCGGTTCTGTGTTACTCTCGATTTTGGACACGGCTACACTTATTTCTTCCGGAAATTCATCTTCGCTTACGCACGGATGATGCGCGGCTCCCAAGCCGTCAATTTTTAGCATGGCCGTGTTAATCAGCTCAAATGTGGGTTGCAGAAAATTCTGATCGTTGACCATAATTAAACCGTTTGCTTTGGTACAATTGGGGGCCATGGTTTGCAGCAGGCTATACCATTGTTTCTCCGCCTCCAATTGAATGCATAATTCATCACGCATGGTATCAAGCTGCTTCTGGGTGAACGTGAATCCGGCGCGGGGCTCCCACAGCTCGCCTATAATGTTTGTAAGGGTCGTGTGGATCCGACCAGTGGTATTCGTTGCCACTACTTCCTTACCACCACTACAAGGTACGTCGATACAATCTTGGCCTAATCCATCAAGATCGACAAACTCGTTGAGGATGAATCCGTAAGCGGCCGCACGCTGCTCCGGTTCTCCAAAGTCGACCATGCCCAGCGAATAGAGATCGATGGCGCGGTCAACATCGTATAATGCCTTATCCAGCAGAATCTGACAGCGCACCTGGTCCGAGCAGCAATTGCAGCCCAGATAGCAGTCCAAAGCCTCGGCCAGTGTGCCTCGGTTGGTTACGATGGATTGCAGTCTGCGGGTGGCGTCATCCGGCCCGCTCATTCCGTATAATCCGTAAAAAACGATGGCAGGTCGGGCGATGGCCAAGAGGCGATACCCGCTGGGCGAGTTGTTGAAGGCCTCCAAAAACAGCCGTAATGCTTCCAGAAAAGCGGTAAAGGGGGGTGATGCTGGCTGCACTACGCCCTGGCCCAACGCGATGAGCCGGCGGAAGCGTTCCAGAGAGATCTGGGCGGTGGCCCCCAGAGCCCGCAGGCCATCGGCGGTGGTACCGGCTGCCCGATCGATGAGTTCGTCCATGACCCGGGCCAGCTCGTTTTCCTGGAACAGGGAGCGAATATCATGGTGCGCATTGCCAGACAATCGATCCAAAAACTGACGATAGGCGCGCAGACCCCGGGGCCACTCGCTGCTGCCGAACGAGGCTTGGGTGGTGCCGATCAGATTCCGCAAAGCGTTCATGACCGTGTCTCGGCGGGCCTGCAGTTCGCTCAGCGGCGCTTGCAAAAGAAAACGCCCACCGCTAAAGCCGATATTGGCCAGGGCTTCCCCCATCATGACCATCAATACATTGGCTGTCTCATCCAGACTTTGCGCCAGTCGGCGGTAAGGCAGATTCAAGGTCGGTGTCATGGCGCCCACGAAACGGGATACGCGAGCGTATTCGCTCAGCAATCGGCGCACGGAGAAGGTTTTATCCCGCTGTCTGGGATCGAGCGCAAAGCGGGCGGCATTGACGCCTTCTGTGATTGATGAGCGAATGGCTGTCGCCCAGCCCATCAGTTCCGGTTGAATGTCTTTGAGTAGCGCATTGCCGATCAGGGCATTTAAATCTCTATCAACATCTTTTTGGGCCTGATCCATCTCTGCCGAACTGGACGTTGCGTCGAGACTTTTGGGGTCGATTTCATGTATCTTGTAAAATGGCACCCCTTCGGCTTCGTAGCGCATCTCTCTTTGGGCCATAGGGTAACGTTTCCCCAAGGCTTCGGCAACTTCATGAAAATTATAAGGATCGCTGACCCGCAGAGCGCGGCGCATCATGTTGTCCAGGGCCACAGCCGCAGGTGTGCGATCACTGTATGATTTACCTTTGGTCTGTGAGTTCTTTTTTTCCGAGAATTCATTTTCCATTATTTTTCACCTCCGGCAGCCAACAAACCCGCTTGTATTGATGGATGGCTCTGGTTGGCCACCCGTTTGGAGAGAAAGTCAATCACCCGCCGCGATAGATCCTGCAGCGGTGCCCCTTGTTGTAGTGCATAGCGGCTGGCGCTGACCATAAACCGCGGCGGTAGGTCGGCGGGCATCTTACGGCGCATAAGCATTTTTGCCCCCCGACGAATTTGTTTTTCGTCCTCGTGCGAAAACTGTATCACATCCGCCAGCGCGCGTTGTCCCAAATTTCTGCGTGGTTGAAAGACGATTTCATCCACCACCTGGGGTATCACGCGAAATGCACTGGCCAACAACCGCACCGGAATGCGATGGCCCCGGCCTGGATTATACAAACCGTTCCAAACGCGCTGCACCCGTCCGGCATCCTCGCCAAACCCCATTCTGCGCAGCAATTCGGCTAATATCAGCACACGCAGATATCCCGTTGGATGTGCTCCGCCGGGGCGGTAGGTCATGGTTTTGGGGGACGGATGAGCCAGAAAATCCATGGCGCCCCAGACCGAGGCCGGTCCACCCAGAAGTACCGAGGCCATATCGGCAAATATTTCTTTGTGCCAGCGGCCGTAAACCGTGGTCAGGATGGGATCGCTTGAAAACATCAGCATGCGTCGCTGCAGGGCGTTTTTGTTTTCCTGCCAGACCCCCAAATCGGCCTGCAGGTTATGCGCCACTTCATGTAAAAAAACTGCCTGCCACGGGTTGTCCCGATCCCAGGGAATGCGGATGATGGGAAACGGATTGGCCTCGCCCAACAGTCGACTCAAGGAAATTCCCCGGCGCATCGTGGCAGGACTATAGCCGGATTCCAGGTATGTAAACGGCTTGAGCAAGCGGCCCTTAAACACATGCGGAGCGGCCTGCCGCACAGCAGCATAGCAGTCGGCTGCAATCGCATCGTGGGCGGCTAGAGCCGGCGCAAAAGCGGTTCCGCGCTGACTGAAGATGTCAAAAAACATGCCGAATGCCCGGCGGGCTCGGTCGATCTCCTTTTCCACCAGAGCGACGGCGGTCAAGACCTTCCCAGGCAGAGCTGTCCGCCAGTGCCGCTGAAGATGGGACAGGCGTCGGCGGATGTCCCGATCTATGACTGCCAGCCTATGGTTGGCGGCTTTAAAATGTGCCCGCAAGGGGGCAAACGGCAGATCCTGCCGCCGCAATCCAACATCGGCAGGTGTCAACGCAACCAGCCGTTGCGATCTTGCAGCCAGAGACCGCACTTTTGCGTTTAAAAACGAAGTGATTGTCTGTTGTACTGTCATGCTCGTGCCATTCAAGTTTGCCATTCACGCGTGTTTTGGGGTTTCCCGCAGCATGTGAATGTCATCTTCAATTAGGCCGGCAAACGCTTGCCGGACGTGGCTTTACGCAACTTTTTGTGCGCACGAACCACTCGCGGCGTTTTACGGGTGAGTTTGCGGGTTAACCGCCTGCTGCGGGCCACCTTTTTGATGATTTTATCGGCTGCTGCGGCTTTAGCGGCAACCGGCATCGGCCGCCCAGCGGCTCTCACCTTGCCGACCACAATGGGAACGGCGCGCACTGCTTTGGGTGTGCCACTCTTGCGAATCAAATGTTTGATGGCTTTACTGATCTTCTTAACCATCTTTTTCCGGGCTGGTTTTGACAAGCGTTTGACCTTCTTTTTGTCTAGCGAGCGAACCGCCAGTGCTGAAACGACCGGTACGGCCGCTTCGTCGTAAGCGGCAAGTTCCGCAAAGGCATCCAAGGCTTCCTCTTCTGAAGCGCCTTCATAGCGCAGACGGCTGAGTAAGCGCATACCCGTGGAGGCCAGCGCCCCCCAAGGCCCGGGAATCAGACGTGTCAGACGCGGCACAACGCGGCGGGCGACGCGAAAAACCTTACGGCCAATTTTCTTTATTCCACGAAAAATTTTGCCTAAGAATTCGTCTGCGTCTTCGGCTCCTAAAGCGTAAGCCATGGCATCTTCCAGTTCGTCTTCCATCTCATCGGCTTCTTCATCAAACTCGTCATAATCTTCGAATTCATCGAATTCGTCCTCGAAATCGTCATCTTCGGCGCCTTCCCAGGCATCCTCTCCGAATTCGTCGAATTCATCTTCGTATGCATCTTCGTCGTAATCGAAGTCATCCTCTTCCTCGTCGAAGTCAGAGACCCCTTCGGCCTCATCGTAAAAAAGATCATCCATCAGATCGTCTTCAAATCTCTCGGACATTGTAGCCCCCTTTTTGCCTCTATTGGTGCAAGGTTAATGAGGTGTTCTTTTTTTGTTGTGTCTACGTTGATGCTTGCCCTTGGCCGGCAGGACAATTAGAGCAGATCAATATACACGGTAACATCGGGTGCGTGCCGGTTGCCGGTAGCAGCGATAACGCCGGCGCCGATAACGCGGGTACCGCGGCCGGTATGGCCGATAGCGTTGGTACGGTCGGTAACGACGGTATGGGCGGTAGCGCCGGTAAGGCCGATAGCGCCGGTAAGAAGTCCTACGCGGATACGTAGACTTGGGCCGATAGCCATAACGTCGGGAATAGGGTCGTGCAGCCCGGTTTAAGATGCGTCTTGCTAAACGGGGCCTGCGGGCAATGAGGCGTCGACGGCGAGCCATCATCCTTGCGGCCCTGCGCACAATATGCGGTGCGCGACGGATCATCCGACGACGGCCCCGACCTCCGCTGCGGAAGAGCTTACCGGCCCACTTGGCCACAGTAGGCACAACAGAAGAGGCGATGCTCGGCAAGACTTTGGCTGCCAATGGGATGAGTGCCCCGATGAACTCATCTTCCGCCTCTTCATCATCCTCTGGTGCTTCAGCCAGTTCATCGAATTCATCCATCAAGTCTTCTAAGTCTTCGTCAAGTTCATCAAACTCATCTTCATCAGAGGCCTCGTCAAATTCGTCGACTTCTTCGTCCAAATCTTCCATCTCATCGAACTCTTCATCCATTTCGTCCATCAAACTTTCGTCATAGGCTTCGAATTCCATGGAAAACCCTCCTCGGTACATAGTTTGTTAATTGGGGTGGTTATGACTGATTTTTTGCCTGACCGATGATCCTTTTAAACAATGCTCTATTACTTTTACCGAGCGTGGCTGGTTACCCGTGGAACGGGAGATTTCGTATCTATAATTTTTCCATTCATTATAGCTGACGACCATCGTTGAAGTATTAGTCCGCCTGCCAAGCGCACGATGTGATTTAATACAATCAAGAATTGTACAACTATGTAGCAAAATGAATGCCATGCATCGAATCCTTGGGAAGACACCACCTAAGTGCCTGTTTATCCGTACTTGGTCTGGGGAGCCGAATCGGTCGATTCCATAGATCGCGCCGCACATGTCACATATATTTGAGACACATGGGTCTTTCGGGATATTCGGCATATAAGTCTCAACGTCATATAGCGAAAGACAGGGCCTTTGCAGAAACGGTTGCATACAAAAGGTTTTAGAGCCGTTCATTGGAATATGCATCTTCTTGTGCCGACACTGTCACACCGCACCGGGTGACAGTGTAACCGGTTTGTGTGACAATATCAGGCGATTCGTTTGGAAGGCATGGGGTTGTCAAGTCGGTATTTGGACAACTTACGGTACAGGGTCATCCGCGACCATTTAAGTTTTTGGGCAGCTTTGCTTTTATTGCCTTTGCTCGCAATCAAGGCGGCGATGATGCGCTCACGTTCCGTGGCCGCGTTTCCATCGCCGCACCGACGGCGGATACGAAAATCCACCGGCAGATCCGCAAAGTGAATCGTGTTGCTATTCGTGTGAATGAAGCTGGCTTCCAGCAGATTCTTAAATTGGCGCACATTGCCCGGCCAATCATACTGTAGCAGTGCTTCTGAAACCTTATCGGTCACCCCGGCAATCTCTTTTCCAAAGGCTTGATTGAATGTCCGTACAAAATGCTCAGTGAGGGACGGAATGTCCTCTTTGCGCTCGCGCAGCGGAGGCAGTTGGATGCGGGCCACATTGAGTCTGTAAAACAGGTCCTTGCGAAGTTTGCCGCCAGCGAGCAACTGTTCGGGAGGCTGGTTGGTCGCCGCCACGACACGGACATCCAACGGCACGCCACCTTTGCCGCCGATGCGAAAATTTTCTTTGTCCTCGATGGTACGTAAAATCTTTGCCTGTGCCAGCAGCCCCATATCGCTTATTTCGTCGAGAAACAAAGTGCCGTTGCAAGCCCTTTCAAACTTTCCGCGTGTCGTCGCTAAGGCGCCGGTAAAAGCGCCCTTTTCAAACCCGAATAATTCGCTCTCAACCAGACTATCGGGAATTGCCGGACAGTTGACCGGTACAAAAGGGCCCCGCCAGCGCCGACTGTTCTGGTGAATTAGCCAGGCAGCCAAACCCTTGCCTGTGCCGGTTTCGCCGGTTATCAAAACCGTACTTTCGGTAGCGGCCACCTTGAGCAAGAAGGATCTGATTTCACGCATGCGTTGGCTCTGTCCGATCATTTTCTGCAAGCTCGTCAAATTGACCGTGTGCTTTAGGGATTGGGCAGATTGTTGCAAGCGGCCCAGATGGGATTTCAAGCTGTCCACCAATTGGTCGAATTTGAAAGGCGAACGATAGTAGTCATTGACACCTACCCGCAGTGCGGCGATGGCGCGCTCTTCAGAACTGTGGCGGGTTACAAGAATAATCGGAACCAAAGGGTTTGCTTTACGGATTTGAGCCGCAATGTCCAACCCGTCATTGTGTTCATGACTAGTGGAATGAATCAAAACCAGATGCGGCTTTTTAGTGTGGGTCAAACGAAGGGCATTGGCTTTGTCCGGCGTCTCGATGAGACGCACATTTTTCACCTGAACCTGCTTGGCAAGCTGATCGCTGAACTGGCCGTCATCTCCGACCATTAGGATTCGGGCGCTTTCCACTAATAACCTCATTTACTCTACAAAGCGCATCATCAGCGCTTTTTGAATAATTTCCAGGTACTGGATAAAACGGTATATCCAATTTTGAAATGTTGTTCTAATATAGACTTCCAGATAATGATTTTGGCAAGGCAGAGCGAGGAAGTCTTATGAACCATACGTCGAAGAGCGATAACGCAGTCCTTAATCTTTATCTGGAAGCCTATATCTCTTTGGTATATCCGCCCTACACATGGTTCAGACTGTTGGGTACCGAATTATCAGCGGTTGAAACCTAGTGGATATGAGGCAGTAAAGATGATATAAAACGCAAAATCCATGCCATAGTTTTCTCTCTATCCGTTCGCTAGACATATATCTGAAATGATTTATTTTTATAGTCGCCCCAAGTAAATCTAAAAACTCGATATGATCCTGTTATGTCAACCCGTGTTGACAGTTCGCTGTGACGCTTTTTGCCCGCGGTATACGGCTTGGTCTTTATTAGTCTCTAATTACAGTACTTTTTTTTACTCGCAGGTTTCCAGAAACACCACAAACTGCAACATGGTGGTGTTACAAATCGAGGTGACAGTGTTACACTTGAAGAGAATGGGGATATTTATCCTGCGTTTTGCCTTAAATTACGGCATGTCGCATGCCTTCGGCAAACTTGACTCTTGAAATATTCTTGGTGGGAGTTGGTTTTAGGAAAAGAGTTTCACCGGTCATGCGGGAAATCGCGAGAAATATTGTACTTGGCGATTTTGCGATAGAGCGTCATGCGCGACCATTTAAGTTTTTGGGCGGCTTTACTCTTATTCCATTTGTTTGCTAAGAGTGCAGCCACGATAGTGTGACGTTCGTTTTGCGATGGTTGCGCAATATGCCTGCAAGGGCGCTTCAAGTTTCTTGGCAGATCTGCATACCTCACTGGCTGATGTGGCAGATTGATGTAAATGGCTTCCAAGAAGTTGTTCAACTCCCGTACATTTCCAGGCCAATTGTATTGCATGCACCATTGCATGGCCTCTTGACTGAGGCCCTTGAGCTCACGGTCGAATTGGCGGTTCAGTCGGCCAATTCCATAAGAGACCAACTCCGGGATGTCGTTTCTGCGCAATCGCAGGGCTGGCATATGCACACGGGCGATGTTCAGGCGATAATAGAGGTCCTCTCGAAACTTACCCTCACGAATGAGGTTTTCCGGGTCCTGATTGGTTGCTGCGAGAATACGCATATCTACCGGGATGCTCCGCTTGCCGCCCAGCGGATAGATAATTTTGCTTTCAATGGCAGTAAGAATTTTAGCCTGTGCATAAGGGTTCATGTCTCCAATTTCATCGAGCAAAACCGTTCCGCCATGGGATAGTTCAAATTTGCCCTTCTTGGCGGTATGCGCTCCGGTAAATGCGCCGCGCTCATAGCCAAATAGCTCGCTTTCTACTAAGTTCTCGGGAAGCGCTGCACAATTCACACTGACAAAGGGTTTCCCATGGCGACGGCTATACCTGTGAACCATTTGTGCAGCGAGTTCTTTGCCAGTCCCGGTCTCCCCAGTTATCAAGACCGTGCTCGCGGTGCTCGCCACACGAATCAGATAGGCCGAGGTACGCTGCATCACATCGCTTTGACCGACCATGGTGGGCTGGCTGTAATCCACGGCTTTTGTTGACTCAAATGGCTGATAGATAGTAGACTTTGTTAATTTTTCGATGCTTCGGTATAGGTGTCGATAAGGTATGGGCATCTTAAAATAATCATTGACACCTGCCCTGAAGGCCGAGATGGCGCGGGCCTCAGAGCTCTTTTTACTGATAAATATAATGGGCAATAAACTGTTTATCACTCTGATCTGGCGAACAAGCGGCAATCCTTCATCGATGGATTGACCCTGGGCACCAAGGAGCAATATTTCAGGTTCGTCTCGGTCGATCGCTGGATAGATCTTTGCTGGATTTGAGTACCGAGAAACCCTGTACCGTGGCGGAGTAAAGTGACGAGCGATTTTATCAGCACAGCTTTTATCTAATCCAGCTGTCAGGATAAGGGATTCCATTGAGGCCCCCTTGCAAGGGTTCGCCTGATATCATCGCAGGAGGCAAAAGTAAGGTCACCTAACTAAAAACAGCGCCCAGATATGCATGTGCAAAATAATTTTAATACAATACAAGGAAAGGAATTCGTGCTCTACTTTGAGAGTTCAGCCTGCGGGAAGTAATAAATCATTTCAAATGAGGAATCACGTCAGAATCTACAAGCATCATTGTGGCATATCGGCTCGGTGTTTAAGCTCCAATTCTTTTTACAATCTATAGATGGCTTGTTTGAATTATCCTTAGCTGCCTTACCCCATACCGTGGTTGCGACAATTTCCAAATCCTATTTTGAGTCAGACAACTGCGACCCTTAGTGCCAAAAGAAAATGACAAGAACCTGCCTTTACTAAACAAACAATAATGATGATGAATATGAGAGACTACTTTTTTACGTGTTAGTATGACTAAAACCTACTTTTTTTATGCGAATATGCCTAATATTGATTCGTATGTCAAGCCTTGAGAGGGGTTTAATTTTATGGGGACCAAAATGAAGGTGCAGAGCGTCTATTTTAATATCTAATAAGTGTTTTTATTAATTGTTCAACTTATCGTTATTATTAGTTATATGAGAATTCAGGCTCTCGGTATCACTTTTTAATATTTTAGATCCAACAAATTTTGGTGCTTACGCTTCTGCGTGGTCTCGATGGCCCAGATGGTGCTGCATGACAGCCCATCCGCACTGCTTAACACGCACCGTTATGGGCAAATTGGTAGATTCTCTGGGATCGTATCTTAATTATTCACTATCAGCGTCTCCTATCTATCCTCATTATTAAGAATGGTTATTATTTAAGATGCGTTCTTGGTTGTGGGCCTGTTTCTGAAGCGCGAAAAGGAAACAGTGTTGTCATGAAGGTCAGACCCGTATACTTGAAGGTACGGCTTATGAGTGACACCACTGTGTTCATGGTTTATATTATCATTTAAATTCTAACATTCTTTACATGGAAACGATCTGCTCCTCCTGGCTGCATCCCGTATATAGCGCTCCTTCTAACCGGAGGTCGTTGATCAGTCTAAATTATCTCATTTCATCTTTCGTCATGAATTCGAATTTTTGGTTTAACCGAGCATAACTGCCTTATTTTCTATAAGAAAGGCACATTGATGTCATCAAATTCTAAATGCGAAAATTTGGAAGACACAAAGCCAGATACAGACGAGCAAGCTCAACCTGCCGTGAGTTTTAAGAATTCTGATTATGAGTACAAGCACTGTATTCGTCTTGCTTTCGAGAATGCCAATGTCGGTATGTGCCTGGTGGACCTGGAGGGTCGCCTCTTGGAGGTCAATCGACACATGTGCGATATTTTCGGATACAGCAAAGCGGAATTCGAAGGCATGAGCGTAAACGACATCACTCACCCGCATTTTTTAGATGTCAGCCCAAAATACATAAATCGCGCTTCAAACGGCGAGGTTACAGATGGTGAGTTCCAAAAAAAATATATCCACAAAAAAGGCCACATCGTATGGGGACAGGTGTCCAGTTCACTCATCCGGGATACCGATGGAAGGCCACACTATTTTATCTCATATGTCAAGGATATCACCGAGATCAAACAGACAGAGCACGAGCTTCGGAAGGAACGGGATTTCACCTCGGCGGTTCTTTCAACAGCAGGAGCCCTGGTCGTTGTGCTCGATCGGCAAGGACGAATCGTCCGGTTCAACCGCGCCTGTGAGATGCTGACCGGCTATTTATTCGAGGAAGTGGAGGGAAAACCCTTTTGGGATATTTTCCTTCTCCCCAATGAGATGGATCAGGTAAAAGCCGTCTTTGAAAACTTAAGAGCAGGCGGTTTCCCAAACGAGCACGAAAACTACTGGCGAACCAAGAGCGGTTTTCGCCGGCTTATCAAATGGTCCAATACGGCCCTTACCGAAACCGACGGATCAGTCGAATACGTCATCGGAACGGGAATCGATATCACCGACACCCGGGCTGCCGAAGAGAAGCTGCACGACAGTGAAAAAAGATATCGATCGCTGCTGGCCAATCTAGATACCGCCGTGGTGGTTCATGCGCCTGACACGCGTATATTGCTTTCCAACCTTAGAGCTCAGGAGCTGCTGGGGCTTTCGGATGCGAATATAGCCAACAGGAAGGACATCGATCCTGGGTGGTATTTTGTGCGTGACGATGGGACAAGAATGCCGGTGAAAGAATATCCGGTCAATATTGTTATCACCACTCTGAAGCCACTGCAATACTACCTTGTCGGCATCAATCATCCCATAAACAACAATATTGTTTGGGTGGAGGTCAATGCGTTTCCCGAATTTGATGACGACGGAAGCCTCCGGCAGATTGTCGTCACCTTCTGGGATGTGACCAAGCGCAAAACGGCCGAAGATAGTTTGGCCAAGCAGACATTAGATTTGGTCAACATCAACAAAGAATTCAGACGGCAAATAACCGAACGCAAGCAGGTGGAGGAAAAATTAAGAAATCAGCAGCGACAGGCTGATAAAGATCTTGAAGTGGCGGCTACGATTCAACAAACGTTGATTCCGCGCTACTCCCCTCGCATCGGACCGATCCGCTTTGCCTGGCGATTTGA
Source organism: Desulfobacterales bacterium (assembly GCA_039768375.1). Lineage (GTDB taxonomy): Bacteria > Desulfobacterota > Desulfobacteria > Desulfobacterales > SG8-13 > JARFQH01. The sequence goes on from JBDNAO010000162.1 coordinate 12,377, forward strand.
GCCCTGCGAGCAGATTGGTGGAGATATTTTTAATTTTCAATATACCGGTAAAAACGATATCAGTTTTTACATGTTCGATGTGTGCGGCCATGGTGTCTCTGCCGCTCTTATTGCAGCGGCTGTCTCTCAGTTTCTTCAGACCAGTTGCGAACCCATGGTACCGGCGATCGGAACTCCCCGGCCGGATACTGTTCTCAACAATTTGGAAAGAGCCTTTCCCTTTGAGCGCTTCGACAGCTTCTTTACGATTGTGTACCTTACCGTCGATTATTCCAATGGTTCTCTTTTTTACAGCAGTGCCGGACACCCGCCACCGATCTTAATGCACCCAGATGGATCTCTGCGGCTCCTCAAACGCCATGGACCGGTGATCGGGACGGGTAATGTTCATTCATTTTTCAGGGAGGAAGTGTCATTACGGAGCGGAGATAAAGTCATCGTTTATACCGACGGAATTCTCGACTATCCTAACGACCGGGGCGAACTTTTTGGCAAGGAACGCTTGTTTGGAACCCTTCAAAATTACGCCGACAGTCCCGTCCAGACGCTGATGGAAATGGTTCAAAAATCACTCAAAGATTTTGCCGGCGCGGCAAGCCCTGAAGATGACGCCAGTATTATGGCTATCGAATACGTGGGGTAAGTGTTCCAATGGTCCCGCACATCTATGATGACATCTTCCCGCTGCTCTTATTGAAGTCGATTCACCGTTTATAGAAGCGCATTAACTCTTATCAGTAGCGGTTCTTTCCCCGTATGATGGTAAATGCGGAAAATAATGCTCAGCCGTTTATCTCATCATACAATGTCCGGAATTGCTGTGAGACTTTGTGCTGTGGGGCCAAATTGACAATGGGGACCGATTTCTGATGAGACTCGCGAATTTTGACCGAATGGGAGATATGGGATTTCAAAACCGGCAGTCCCTCGTCGGTGAGTTCTGACACGATGGCTTTGGGCAAATTGGCGCGCAGCTGGAAGTTGTTGACGATGATGCCTTCTACTGTCAGATTCTCGTTGTGATCCGCTTGTATTTCACGAACGCGTTCGAACAGTCGATACAAGGCGCGCCGCGAGAATTCATCGCAGTCAAAAGGAATCAGGCATCTGTCAGCGGCAATGAGGGCTGAAAGCGTGTAAAAATTAAACGCCGGCGGCGTGTCGATATAAACCGCATCGTAAACATCTAATTTGTCCAAGGCATCATTGAGTTTGCCGATTTTGTAACGCGATTCCAGACGGTACATAAGTTCGCTCAACTCCTCACCCGACGGCAGGAGATCCAAACCAGGATAAGGCGTGGATTGGATGCAGGCGACAATCCCCTTCGGGAAAAAGGTCACAAACAGACATTCCTTGTAGAAGTCCACCAGGCTGGTCTCGACTTCGGCAGATTTTGGGCCGATCAGGTATTGGGTGGAATTGGCCTGGGGGTCCATGTCAATCAGCAGGGTCCGCTTTCCGGTCGCAGCGCTCAGAGCAGCCAGGTTGCAAGCTATGGTCGATTTTCCCACACCGCCTTTTTGATTAAAAATCACACGCCGCATGTCTTCATCTCCTTTAAAACAACACGTTATGTATCTTTGGGCTCAATGACCCAGAATAATCCATTGCGTCTTCACCATCATCCCGGCCAATTTGCTGATAACAGCAGCCCTTCATATGGTAGGCTTTCATGACGGCTGGCAGAGTAAGAAAAAACAAGCCAGAAATCAACAGAAATCCGGGCTGGCACTCCGAAGCACGGCGCCTTGGGACTTCTATTGTTTATCGGCAGGGCCTGGATATGAGTGCTAAATGCTCATGGCCCTGGGCCACCACGGTGCATGAAGATTCTGTTTTCGCGTTAGAGCGGTTGTGCCAGTTGAGTCGGTTAAGTCAGTTTTGCCAGTTAAAGGATATGGACAGCGCACCGGTCGTGGTCCGCATGTGCGCGCAAAACACGACCTGATCAACGGGGAAACGAATCTCGATGAGGTGAAAGGGGCGCTTTTTATTGGGCCTGCATTTTTTCTATAATGCCGCCCACCAGAGGTTCGTAAAGCCGGTACTCGGTTTTTTCGCCCACCAAGTCGTCCACCTGGTTTTGAAGCAATCGGCGTTCCTCGCTGTTTAACCAACTGTTCCATTCATCGAGGCTGTTCCAGGTGCTGATGACCAGATACTCGCCGGAACAGTCCAGGCAGCGAAATGTCCGACCCGAAATGTACCCCGGCTGGACGGTGGCCAAAGACCGCAGCTTCACGATCAATGGGGCCAGCTTGGCTGCCGTTTCCGTGCTCTCGAAAGTGCGTCGGATCATAATGGTTACCGCCATGATGTCCTCCCTGGTTGAGGTTATGGGATCCGGGTTTCGATATTGCCGCTTGAATATATCCCATTTTTTTCCCGAAGATTACAAGCTTATATTTCCAGATCCGCCACATATCCTGATATGCACCGGCGGGTGATTCAACCGAACCATCAGCAGCTAAAAAGCTTCGGCGTCAAGATCCTGTGCGTTGAGTTTTATCTATTTTCCGCCCACAAATGGCCCTTTTTCGCAATTTCTGGATCGGAAACTTATCAATGCCCTTTATGAAACCGCGGATGGGCACTATCTATTTGAAGCCGCCGTGGATCAGGTTGCGCCAAACATTGTCTTTGCTTTGCAACCGGGCGCTTTCGTCCGTCACACAGTTGATCAGGTAATCTGAAACCTTGTCCACACCCATGTCGGCCAAGTGGGCGCCCACCGAATTGATGTCGAAATCGCAGGCAAAATTCAGAAAGTCGATGGCATAGGGGATCCCGTCTTTGACCAACAGCTCGGTGGTGTTGATCTCATAGCCCAGGGCCTGGTTCAGTTGACGGACATACGCTTCGATACGCGCCAGCAGTTCGGGACCGAAAAAGTCCGGATCGACCGAATAGCGCCCCAGCCGCGCACCAGCGATACGGTCCGGCGGCTCGAAACGGACCGTGGTGACGTCGCCGGCGATATAAAAACAGCGCGCAAACTGCTGATAGGCGATGTCTTCCTGCAGCATGAAGACCAACGTACGGCTGAGCCAATTACGCACCACCATGTCCTGACCGGCGTCTTCGGGGTAAACCGGTCTGGTATGGAAAATTTCGTTGTTGTAGAGGTGGAAGAATTCATCGGGGCTATGGACCTTGCTGACCGCCAGCCAGCCCCCGCCGGAAACGGGCTTCAGCCAGCACGGAAACCCGATATAATCGAAAATGGTCTGCCATTCGGGATGATCCAGGTACTTCAAGTTGCGCAGGGACTCGGCCGTGATGTCGTACAGTTGCGTCGATCCGGCGATGGGCAGAAGGCATGTCTTGGGAATCGTCAATCCCAGGTCGGCCGCCAATGTAAAGCCCAAGTATTTATCGTCCGTGCTCCACAGCAAGGGGTTGGGGATCACATAGGTGCCGCGTGCCACTGCGGCCTTGAGCAGATACCGATAATAGGGGTAATCGTGTGAAATGCGGTCGTAAATCAAATCATAGACCGGTTTTTCGCCAAGGCGTCCGGCGCCCATGATTGCCATTTCGGCCACCACTTCACCCTTTCCTTTATGGTTAATGGCTTCCACCAGTGCATTGGGGAAATTATCCTCCCGACCTCTCAAGATTCCGATTTTTCTAGTCATTTTCACCCCCATTAATCGATGTAAATGTTCACAGTGTTACAAAATCCGATGCGCTTCAAACCATCTAATTGTAAGCATTTACAGGGTGCCGCAGATGCAAGGCGTCGGGTGCGCAGACGTACTTTTGTACTTCAAGTGCCCGACAACAAAGCAGATGCGGTGCCCTGTGAACG
>JBDNAO010000163.1:0-12371 GCA_039768375.1 Desulfobacterales bacterium
AAGGCTAAAGGCAAAAGGTTTAGGGTGCAAGGTTGAAATGCAAGCCACCCTCTTTCCTCCCGCCGCTCGCCTTTACCCTTACGCCTTAGACCTTGTACCTCAAACCTCTGCCTTTCGCCTTGCGCCGTATGCCTTGCATCTTATACCCTCTACCCCAGGCTTGATATCCAATGTTCGAAACACAAAACGGCAGTAGCACTAAAGACCGTTTTTCAGTCGTGATTCCTGTCTACAACCACGAGCGAAAGGTTGCCGACGTCGTGTACCGGACGCTGGTTCTCGATTTGCCGGTTGTGGTGGTCGACGACGGTTCGACCGATACCACCTATGACCGGATAAAAGACATCGCCGGTATCCGGATATTACGGCACCGTTCGAACCGCGGGAAGGGAGCCGCCCTCATGACCGGCTTCTGGCAGGCCGAAAAAACATCCGACTGGGTGATAACGCTCGATGCGGACGGCCAGCACGACCCCCGGGATGCCGCGGCTTTGGTTGCGGCGATTCCTCGCGACAAACGGCCGATCGTTATCGGCAACCGTCAGGGAATGCTGGCGGCCGAAGCACCATGGACGAGCCGATTTGGCCGTGAATTTTCAAATTTCTGGGTACGCATGGCCGGCGGGCCGGCCTTGACGGATTCTCAGAGCGGGTTCAGAATTTATCCGCTGCCCGAATGCCTGCACCTCGGTGTCGAGAGCCGGCGATTCCAGTTCGAAGTCGAGGTCCTGGCCAAAGCGAATTGGAACCGGATCCCGGTCATCGAGGCACCAATCAGTGTGTCCTACCGGCCGGGCACCACCCGGATTTCGCATTTTCATCCCTTTTTCGATTTTTTGCGCAACTTCGGTGTCTTCAGCCGGTTGATCACCCGTCGCGTTTTGAACCGTAGCTTTTTGCGGAATGTTTAAGTGCGTTTAAAAAAACTGTGGATTAACAATTAGGTGAAGCCCATGCTCGCCTTGTTTTACCGGTTGCTGATTTTACTGTCGCGGGTAGTCGGGCCGTGGAGCTGCGATCTGATTGCCAGAGGGATCGCGGCCGGATATTTTGTGTTTTCTCCGCGTCGCGTCGCGGTCAGCCTGCGGTTTTACCAGGCCCTTTTCCCCCGGCGCACGCGCGCTTATTATCTCGGGTGCACCTGGAAGCAGTATCGCAATTTTACATCGGTTTATCTGGACCGGATTCTACTGGATGCAGACGGTGCCGTACCTTACACCCGTTCGGGCTGGGAGCATCTCGAAGCGGCCATCGAGCGCAACTCCGGCGGCGTCCTTCTGATGTCGCATCTCGGCAACTGGGAAATTGCGGCCCACTTGATGAAACAGAAATTGGAGCGACTCCGGCTGGCCTTGTTCATGGGCGCACGCGCCAAGGCCCAGATCGAACGTATTCAAAAAGAAGACCTCCGGAAAAAGGGCATCCGGATCATTGCCGCCGAGAAAAATCAGGGCGGTACATACGACCTCCTGGAGGCTTTGCGGTTCATCCAATCCGGCGGATTGGTTTCGATGACCGGAGACAAGGTGTGGAACACTGGCCAACGGGTCGTTTCGGCGACGTTTTTCGGTCACGACATTTTACTGCCGGAATCCCCGCATCTACTCGCGATGCTGTCCGGTGCGCCGATCTTTGTCTTCTTTTCCCGCCGGACCGGCAACAGGCAATACCATTTCTCCCTGTCCCCGCCGATTTATGTAGAACCGGCCGCTCGCTCAAAAAGGGCCGCGGTCATCCGCCGGTCTGTACAGACGTATGCGGACCTGCTCGAAAAAAATCTTTGCGAGAATCCCTTCGAGTGGTATCACTTCGAGCCGTTTCTCGGTGAACCTTTACATAGAGCCGGGTGACCGGATTGTAAACTGCTCAAACAATCGAGCGCTTTAAACGGTCATTGCCGCTTGAGACGGCCTCAACGGCGCATTAAAATGACGCACCGGAGCCCGGATAACCGAGAATTACCGGGCGGCGCCGATAGTTTTTGAATTCAGCGGTGATTTGGTGTATAAATAAACACTTTTGCTACCCTCATTTCGACCCTCTCCTGACGCGGGAGAGGGTGTTTGTTGTCTAATTGCGAACCATCCAATGCTGACGAGACGATTCTATGCGACGCGATGCAATCGAATCTGCCATCCTCAAAATCTTCGCGGAAAAGTTTGAAATCGAAGCGCCGGGTGTCGATGACGATCTACGGGACGGTTACGAATTTGACAGCATCGACGCCATCGAGCTTTTACACGAGATTGAAATTATGCTCGATACTCAACTGACAAGAGCCGAGAAAAAGAACGCGATGGAAATCAGAACCATCAACCAGATCGTCGATTACACGGTGGCCCTGGCAGCGGCACGCTGCCAGACGGATTCCGCCGGTCCCGAATGTCTGTCGACAACGGGGCAATAATGGCACGACGCGTCGTCATAACGGCCTGCAGCGCCATCACGCCGATCGGCCGAACCCGTGCAGAGATCATCCGTCATCTGGTCGAGGGGATTTCCGGCGTCAAACCGCTGCGAAACGACGATCTTTTGACCGAGCACATCCATTCCGGTGTCTACGGCACGGTGGATTACCCCATCGATTATGATTTCAAACGCAGTCACAGCAAGACCATGGGACCGGTTTCATTTTATGCCTGCCAGGTGGCGAAAGAGACGCTCGCGGCCTCGGGACTCGATCCGGCCTTCATCACCTCGGGACGGCTCGGGGTCGCTTTCGGCTCAACCCATGGCAGCCCGTCGGTCCAGCGGAACATTTACAAAACCTTTTTCAGCGAATCGAAACAACAGTTTGCCTCGATCGGGGCGGTTGATTATCTCAAATCGATGGTCCACACCACGGCGGTGAACATCACGAAAATGTTCGGCATCACCGGCCGGGTTATTTCTTCGTCCACCGCCTGCACCACGAGCAGCCAGTCGATTGGGTTTGGCTACGAGTCGGTCAAATACGGCATGCAGGACGCCATGCTTTGCGGCGGGGCCGACGAGTACGACACGACCACCGTGGCGGTCTTTGACAACCTGCTGGCTTGTTCGTCGGAATTCAACGCCACCCCGCACCTCACGCCGCGCCCCTTCGACGTGCGGCGTGACGGGCTAGTCGTCGGCGAAGGGGCCGGGGCCTTGCTGCTCGAAGAATACGAACACGCTAAAAACCGTGGCGCCGGTATACTTGGTGAGATCATCGGGTTTTCCTGCAACAACAACGGCGGCGACCTGATTCTACCGAACACCCGGGGGATTACCGCTACGATCGCACTGGCGCTGAAGGACGCCGACATCGGTCCGGAGGCGGTCGACTTCATCAGTGCGCATGCCACGGGCACCAAAATGGGCGATGTGATCGAGGCCCAGGCGACCGGCAGCATCTACGGCAAAGGGCCGCTCGTCACTGGCCTGAAGAGTTACATGGGTCACACCATGGGCTCCTGCGGCGCCATCGAGGGGATCATCACCCTCTACATGATGGCTGAAGGATTTGTTCCACCGACGCTGAACCTGGTCGAAGTGGATGGCCGCTGCGCAATGATTCGACACGTCCAGGGTCTTGAGAAAGAACCGATCCGGATCGGTGCGGTTCAGAATTTTGCCTTCGGCGGGGTGAACACCTGCTTCATACTGAAAAATATCTCCGGGCGGTAATGAATGCCAGCAAGTGATCACTTCGATCGCCAAGGTCTTCAACCCGCGCTCGATTTTGCCATCACGGTGGTGCTGTGGATCTATTTTACAGGCGGGTTCGTCTTTTTCTTCTCTCCTTTTTATCTCTGGGCCTTCTTCTTTGCAGGCCAAAGGGAAAAATCGTTTCAACGGCTCAACAGCCGCTTCTATCGCGGGTTCTTCGCGCTCGCCCGGGTGCTGATGCCCAGTCACCGCTGGCAAATCCCGCCCGAGGTCAGGGACATCCGATCGGCTGTCATTGTCTGCAACCACCGGTCCTATCTCGATTCGATTCTGTTGATCTCGCTGTATGACAAGCACAACACCATCGTCAAGAGCCGGCTGTTCGACATACCGCTCTTCGGAAGCATGTTGCAGTGGTCCGGCTATATACCGTCATCCTCCCAGGGGCGGTTTTCCGAAATGATGATCCAGCGGATCGAAAAAATGCCGGCGTTCTTGGCCGACGGCGGCAATCTGATTATTTTTCCCGAAGGCACCCGCAGCCAGGACGGCCGCATCGGACGACTCAACAAGGGCGCCTTCAAAATTGCTCGGAGCTGCCGGGCGCCGATCAAAGTCCTTTTCGTCCGCAACACTGAAAAAATGTTTCGGCCCGGCTCGTTTTCCTTTGACACCTGCGGCCCAAATACCATCAGCCTCGCGCTGATCGGTACAATCGATTCGGCCACAGACCGTGAAGCCGGCTTCCTGTCGCAAGTGATGGGCCGGGTGCATGCGATGCTCGAATCGCAGAACAAGTGAGGAAACATGAAGATTGTCTTGATGTCGATGCCCGACGTGGCGGCAGTCATTATGCACGAGAACGCCTTTCACATGCCGAACAACGGTATCGCCAGTATCGGCGCCAACGTCGACGACGGTCACCACGTGACAATCGTCGACTTGATTCGCAAGCGGCGCCGGGTTGGCCAATACGTGAGCGGGATCCTGCCGAAAATCCGACCGGATGTGGTCGGTCTTTCGGCCATGGCCTGGCAGTACGACACCTGCACACGGCTCATTCGTCTCATCAAACGCCTGCTGCCGGACGTTAAAATCGTCATCGGCGGGTATCACGCGACCCTCATGTACGAGGAAATTGCCGCCTCGGAGGAGGCGGCCCTGATCGATTACATCGTCCGGGGTGAAGGCGAGGAGTCCTTCAGGCGGCTAGTGAACGCCCTCGACGGCAAAGACCGCGTCGAAGACATCCCGTCTCTTTCGCACAAGAATAACGGCGTCTTCGTTCACAATCCGCGGGGCGAACTCCTCGATCTCTCCCGGCTCAAGCTTCCGATCCGCGACAAGCGGCGGCTCACCTGGGGCTACCACATCATGAACAACAAGATCGAAGTGATGGAGACCTCCCGGGGGTGCACCCGAACCTGCAGTTTCTGCAGCATGAACCACATGTACGGCCGGACCTTCCGTTCCTTTCCGGTGGACCGGGTCATGGCCGATATCGACGATATCTACTTCAATCGCAAAACGCGCTGGATATTCGTGGCTGACGACAACCTGGTATTGGAACCCGAGCGTGTCATCGGGATTTGCGAGGCCATCAGCGCCCGGAAGTACCGGAACCTGAATTTCGTGGTGCAGGCCGACTGCATTACGATGTCCCGGAACGAAGAGATGGTTCGCAAAATGGCGCAGGCCGGCTTCAGGACCGTCTTTCTCGGAATCGAAAACGTCTCGAAGAAAAATCTCAAGGCGGCGGGCAAGGGCGACATTGTCGAAGCCTCGCGCAAGGCCGTGGCCAACTGCCACAAGTACGGCATCATGGTCGTGGGTGGCATGATTTTCGGCTTTCCGGATGACACCGAGGAAGACATCATCGAAAACTATCGTTTTTTTAAATCGATCGAGGCCGATACCGCCTATTGCCAGATCCTGACCCCATATCCGAAAACCGCCATGCGCCAACATCTTCTCGAGGAGGGGCTGGTCACCAACAAGAACGATTACACGCGCTACAACGGCATGTGGGCCAATGTCAGAACCCGTCAATTGAGTGCCGAGCAGTTGCAGTACCTGGTTTGGTATCACCGGCAGAAGGTAATGGGCTGGTGGGAGCCGTCGGAACGTGTCCGGCGGCGGGGACCGATGTGGACGTCGATCTGGATTTACGGGTTCAGACCGTTTTTGAAAGTCTACCTGGGCCGCCGCCTCAAAAAATACGGTTGGAGGGGCCGCTACGAGATCGACATGAAGCGCCTGCCGGAAGTCAACCGTTTCCGCGATCTCGAGCTGGTCTGACGCAGCCGAATTGGAAGTGGTGTATGAAAGCGGTCTACATCGTCAAGCAAGCGGTCGCTACCGGGCTCGGCAGCAGCATCGAGGAGAACTGGGACAGGCTCATCAAAGGGGAGAGTGCCATCGCGGCCGTCGCCCCTCGGCATGCGGACCGGTCAGGCGGTCGGAGAGCCGCGCTCATACCCGATCTGGTGCCTTTTGACGGGGAAAACCGCGTGTGTGCAGTGGCCCGCATGGCACTCGACCGGATACGCCCGGTTGCCCCCGAAACCTGTATCGTCTGGACCGGCCTCAAGGGCAATACCGAATACATCGAGGCCGGAGGGAAAAAGGCGATGCCCTTCCTGCCGGAACACTACCGCCGGTGGGCGGCCGGGCTGTTGGACAACCATGGTCCGGGGCTCGACATCAGTGCGGCCTGCGCCTCGTCAACCGTTGGGCTGGCGATCGGCGCCCAAAAGATTGCTCGGGGAGAATATGGCGCCGTTCTTGTCTGCGCGGCTGATGTGGTCACCGGCTTTGTGGCAGCCGGTTTTTCGGCCCTGAAGGCGCTGACCGCAAGCGTCTGCCGTCCTTTTGACAGCACCAGGGACGGGATGTGTGTCGGAGACGGGTCCGCGGCGATTTTGCTGACCGATGCGAAAACCGCCGCCGACTGTGAGTTGAAACGACTGGCACGGGTTTCGGGTTGGGGTATCACGAACGACGCCAATCATATCACGGGGCCTGCCCGCGACGGCAGTGGCCTGGCGGCGGCGATTGAAACGGCCATGGAAATGGCCGGGACGGCGTCGGATGACGTCCAGGCCTTCTGTGCCCACGGAACCGGTACCGTCTTTAATGACGGTATGGAACTGGCCGCCATCGGAACGGTTTACGGCAACCGACTTTTCCCAATTTTTTCGATCAAGGGGGCGATCGGTCACACTCTGGGGGCGGCCGGCGGCATCGATGCGGCGATCAGTGTCCATGCCCTTGCCAAAAAGCGGGTTCCCCCGACCGTGGGATTGAAAACTCTTGAAGCGAAGGCGGTCGGTCGGGTGTCCAATCGAACCCAGGCGTTTGACGGCCGCACCATATTGACCACTAATTCCGGATTCGGGGGCATCAACGCGGCACTGGTGCTGCAATCGGTCGATAGTTGAAACTTGAAACTCGAAACTCGCAGGCAAGCGCCTCCACCGGATTTGAGGTTACAGGTCCGAAACTAGAAACAAACCGAACCGACTCAACGGCCTCAACGGGCAAAACAGGCCCAACGGACTCAACCGTTTCACGAGTGGCCGGGCCTGATGTCGGCGCCGGCGCGACGAGAAATCATGGTCTTCAATGTCATCGGCGGTGGCTGGGTCACCGCCGTCAGCTATGGTCGCATGACCGACGGAACCAGGCCGGTCCTGGCTGCGGGTGATCCGGTGATTCCTCCGGTCGAGTCGATATACACCCACCCTCCGGTCCGGTATCGACGGTTCGACGATTATTCACGGATCGGCTGTGCCGCGATCGCTTTGGCCTTGAAAGACGCCGGACTGGACCGCGCCGATAGCCCGAGGCCCATCGGCATTATCGCTGCCACCCGCTGCGGATGTTTTGACACCGACCTGGCGTATTACGCCACCGCAAAAGAAGACCAGGGCATCTTCGCAAGCCCGAATCTCTTTTCTTTTACCCTGCCCGGCATCGTACTCGGGGAAGCGGCCATCCATTTCCGGTTGACAGGGCCGACATTTACCGTCGGTGACATCGTGGGCAAGAGAGGCTGCACGGCCCTCGGCGTTGCCGCCGACCTTCTGTCTTCCGGCACCTGCCAGACGATCGTGGCCGGCTGGCTCGATGCGGCCGACCGTCGGTTGATGGGTAATTCAACCGATGACGATGAACCGCAAGGGGCCGTTTTCGTGGTGCTCTCAACGCAGCACGCCGATAAGATCATCCGCAAAATCGACCAACGGGACTTTGCTCTCTGGATCGAATCCGGAACGGTGGTGGGCACGATCATGGACCTGCTGACATAAGGGGACCATGATTCGCCCATCAATACACGCTTCTGGTGCTTTTCCGCAATGCATTGTCCGACATGCCTTGCAAAGGAGGACAAGTCTATGGCTACCCTGGGAATCATCACTTGTGAAATTTTGGAATTGGAATTTGCTCATCTACTGGCCAATGACCCTGAAATGGCCGCGATTACAATTGTTGACACCCGTTTTAGCAAGGGATTCACTCGAGCGTATGAACAGAGCGAGGGGCTCAAGCCTAATTTGATCGACTACATAGGGAAATATTTGCCAAAACTGCCCGAGCAGCTTGAGGTCCTTGTCCAAGTGCTGGAACTAGGTCTGCACACTGTCATCGAGGATCTGCGGAAAAGTGTGATCAACGCTGTCGTCGAGATGGGACCGCATGTGGACGCGATTGTGCTGGGCTACGGTTTATGTGGTAATGCACTCAAAAATCACGAAGTAATTTTTAAAGAGGCCGAAGCTCCCGTTTTCATGCCCATCGATGATGATCACACGGTGGACGACTGTGTGGGACTCATCATCGGCGGACGCGAGAACTATTATGAGGAGCAATGCAGGGTTGCCGGCACCTTTTTCATGAACGCCGGCTTCTCACGGCACTGGCAGGATCTTTTGAACAAAGCTCATGGCGTCAGTTTCGACGAGCCGATTTCCAAGCGTATCATGGCCGCTTACGAAAGGAGCCTGTTGCTTACCAGTCCGGTGCTTTCCCAGGAAGAAATGGCCGACAACATAGAGCAATTCAATTGTGCCTATGGATTGAGGACTGAAGTTCGTGCGGGAACGTTGGAAATTCTCGAGAAAACGTGGGAGAGGGGCAAGCGGTACGTGATACCGAATACTGCTGCGCGCTGAGATTTATCGGTTTGGGACAGGTGTGTCCGGTGACCGCCGGTTTGCTTCCGGGCCGCAACGGAAACCATGTCAGGGACCGTCGGGATCGATCGCTTTTCCAAAGGCTTTCTTTCCCAACCGGCGGTTGCGCGGCCTGTAGGTGTTGTCGGCGATTTCTTTTCGAACCACCCTCTGAAACAGGTTGAACATCTTGATTTCCTGCGGCTTGTCGCCGTAGAACGTGTCCCAGGCGTAGTCCAGGAGTTCCTGCAGCTTTTCGGGTGTCATATGTTTGGGCGTGTAGACCACCTTGTCGGCCGAATACTCATTCCAGTCAAAGGAGAATATTCGGTTCTGGCGCTTCAGGTCGTCATAGACCCGGGTGTGTGGAAAAGGGGTCAGGACCGTGAATTCGGCCAGATCGAGGTCGATTTCCATAAGAAAATCGATCAGCCGCCGGATCCCGTCTTCGGTGTGATCGTCGAGCCCCAGCAGAATGGTACCTTCGACCGCGATACCGTAATCGTGATAGCGCTTGATCCGCTCCCGGATATAGTCCGATGTATCGAATACAGCCTGGTAGACATACCAGGCACCGGCCCGGGCCGCCAGGTCGAGGACTTCGGGCTTGTCTTCGATCGGGTGACTGCACCATTTCTTTTTCAACGGAATCATTTCCCGGAAAAGCGCCATCTCCCACTCGGTGTCCTGCGATAGAGAGTTGTCGACGATAAACAGGCGGTTGTTGTCGATGCCGGCCATCTCGGAGATCGACTTCTCGATCGGCCGGGGCCTAAACTTCCGGCCCCCCAGATAGGCCACGGCGCAGGGGTAGCAATGATATCGGCACCCCCGCGACGCGTGCACCAGGTCGACCATCTGGACCCCCCGGTAGTTGTAGAACTCCCTTTTTAGAATCTCGCGCCGCGCCGGGCCAACCGATTCGATCGGAGGCCGGTCCTGCAGGTAATCGTACACCTTTTTCAGTTCGCCGTTGCGCAAATCGGTGAAGACCTTCTCCATCCGGCCCTCGGCTTCGCCGATAAAGACCGCATCGGCATGGGCCATGGTCTCCTCGGCATGCAGCATGGTCGCGATGCCCCCGAAGATGACTTTGATTCCTTTGCGGCGATAGCGATCGGCGATCGCCCAGCCTCGTTTGACCTGGAGCGTCAACATCATTGAGATGCCGACGACATCCACCGGAGAGTCGAAATTAATCGGTTCCACATTCTCGTCGGTGAAATCCACTTCAACGTCTTCCGGCAGGGCGGCGGCAAATACCACCGGGCCATGCGGCGGCAGGTGGAATTCGGTTTGTCGGTCCAGTTTCGGCCACTTGGGGTAAATCAATCGGAATTTCATATGGGCACACCTTTCACGGGCTCTTGGGGAGCTTTTTGTTCTCTTGTACCGGGTGCATTGGGTCTGTTAAGTGGCTTTGCCGGTAGCGGTTCCACCTCTGGCAGGGGTGAGATATTGGAATGCTGGCCGTTTATAAAAAAAGCGTCTCGGCGAATGGCTACGGGTCGAGCGGTACGGCTTCCAGGAGCGTCATGACAAGCTTATAAGTCTGTTCCCCCTGAGCGGTCAGCTCAACAGTTTGCGGCATCCCGTCGCCGGTACGTGCATCAGCCGGAACCCTGACGATACGGATCGGGCGCTGTTCCCGGTCATAGCGTCGCGACTCACAGGTCCCGGTGCTGCGAAGGACCATATCGACGAAACCCCCGTCGGGGTTTTTGTAACGGCACACGGTCGAGCCGTCCGTCAGTTTTCCGCATTCGGCGGCCGCTCCCTCGGGCTTGAAAAAAATCAGACGGATGTCCTCCATGAGGCCCCCGGCAAAACCGGGGGAATCGAAGGGTGGCAGGGCCCGGTGGACCTTCAGTCCCTGATTGATCTCACCGTCGAACATCACGAACCCTTCGAGGCTCATGATGACGCTGCGGTTGTTCCGGAGCAGGGAGGACAAAACCGTGAGGCCCATCATGACACTGCGCCGGCCCCGCGGTAGGTCGGCTTCGATGGAATGAAGCAACTGCCACTTGCCTGTTGGAAAAATACGGCTGCACCCTTCGATCGGTCCGCAGGGGTCGGCGCCGGTAACCGGCACGATGGCCGGCAGACGGGCGCAGGACAGAAACAGCAGCACCGCTGCCAGCGCAAATAGGCGTCCCTTCACGAAATCTTCCTGAAAAGGGCCGCGTCTATGGGTTGGTTGAGGACCGCATTTTTAAACACGAGTTTCGTGAAAGAGTCTTCGCTTTCATAGATGACAACCGAGTCGATGATTCCGGGCCGCTCGGACAGCACGAGGTCGATATGGTGAATCATCCGGGAAAAGGCCTTTTCCTTTGGGACCAGAACGATTTTGGGACCGGGCTTCAGATGGGCCGCGAACATCGGATTCTCATCGAACCGGCCGCCGAGCCACTGGGAGATCTGTTCCAAAACGACCTGCATGGCCTGGAGACCGGCACCGGTTTCCTTGGTCAGGCCGCTGCCGGTTTCGACATAGCGTTCCGTTCGGTTATCATGCATCAGCAGGATGTTCCGCACGGGCGCCCGGTATTCCCAGCGCAGGGAGGCCGGTGACTGAAAATATAAGACGCCCGAAGAGACCAGCGGGCGTGCGAGAATCTTCATGTGTTTTTCCTGGACAAAATCGGCGCTGAGCGAGGTCACCGATCCGGCGGCCGATTTCAATTCCTGCCAGCTCGATCCCCAGCCGATCAACAGCCAGGCTGCCGCCAGGACGGCAACGGTTTGTGAAGGATAGGCAATTTTAGCGTTTGTCATTGAACCGTCGCTCCTCCCATCAACACATGCCGCCGTTGACCGCGATGACCTGGCCGGTGATGTAGGAGGCATCATCGGAACAAAGAAATCGAACCACCCGTGCGATTTCCTCCGGTTGTCCGATCCGGGCCATCGGAATCAGGGACTTGATATTTTTCAGAGGGAAATCCTTGATCATTTCGGTATCGATCAAGCCCGGCGCCACGACGTTGACGCGGACGCCCAGGCGGCCGACTTCGGCTGCAACCGTTCGTGTGGCGGCGATCAGACCGGCCTTGGCGGCGGCATAGTTGGCCTGGCCGCGGTTGACCATCAGCGCGGAAACAGAGGCGATGGAGACGACTGTCCCGTTTTTCTGCACGACCATCTTTTCGAGGACCGGCCGGGTTATATTGAAAAAACCGTTCAGGCTGGTGTCGATAACCGAATGCCACTTTTTACGGGACATCATCACGAAAAGCTCATCGGCCGTGATACCGGCGTTGTTGACCAAGGCGTCGATGGTTCCGTGGTCGGCAATGATGCGGCCGACGGCGGACTGCACGGCATCGAAATCGGTGACGTCGAACGCCATGATCTCGCCACCCGCACCCTGCTCTGTGACCATTTTGAGCGTTTCCACGGCACCGGCTTCGTCGGAGCGGTAATTGATGATCGGATAGTAGCCGCACCTTGCCAATTCGACACTGATGGCCCGGCCGATGCCTTTGCTCGCACCGGTCACGATAGCCGGCTTTTTGATTGCATTCTCGGTCATGGATCCTCTCAGTGTCCATCCATAAATGG
>JBDNAO010000164.1:0-4836 GCA_039768375.1 Desulfobacterales bacterium
ATCAAGGTGCCCGGCTTCGACTTCGGCAACTCGCCGCTCGAGCTTTCCCAGGCCGGAGTTCACGGCCAGACATTGATCCAATCCACCAGTGCCGGCACCAAAGGCGTTGTTGCGGCCGGCAGAACCGAGGTCCTCTTCGCCGCGGCGCTGGTCAACGCCGAAGCGACCGTCCGCGCGGTGCTGGCAAGGAGACCCTCGCTGGTGTCGCTCGTGGCGATGGGTACAAATGGAACGGCGCGCAGCGACGAGGACGAGCAGTGCGCCCTTTACATGCGCAACCGGCTGCGTGGCCGCCGGCCGGATACGGCCGCAGTGCGGTCGCTGCTGCTTTCGGCCCATGATTCGGCCAAATTCGACGACCCGGAGCGATCGCATTTCGACCCGCGCGACCGCGACATGGCGCTGCAAATCGACAGCATCCCCTTTGCGATCCGGGTTCGCGTCGAGGGCGACCTGCTGGTGGCGACTCCTGAAACGATTCAATGAGCTTTGTTTTTCTGGCAATCAGCGACTAAAAATAAGACATCGCCACGTCTTGCGCACATATCTTCCCGATAACTCTGAATCGGTCAGGGTCGCGGTTGACCGGCTTGCACTTGCACTGAAATTGTTCTATGTTTTAGTTATTCAAAGGTTCGGAATAGTTTTACTTCAAAACAATGTCTGGGGTGAAAGGATGGCCTGCAAAGAAAGCGGATTCACTATCTTTTTCACCTCGCTTCGGCCAGGGCCTGACGTCCGACCAACCGGTCTTTACTGACGGATTGATTTACGTTATGGTCACAGGCGCTTCCTACGTGTAAATTGACTGTCTCAATCAACGGGATTCGACATTGTGAAATCAATCGTCAATGTATCCAATCGGCTTCCCATCACCATCGATGAAACCATCAAGCGCTCTGCCGGCGGATTGGCGGCGGCCATGGAGGGTCTGGACAGCAGCCTGAATTTGAAGTGGGTCGGCTGGGCCGGAGGAAACGTTCAGAATGCCGCCCAACGGGATAGGCTTACCAAAGAAGTCCGCGAGCGGTTTAACTATATTTCAATTTTTCTCGACCCGCAAGACGCGGCCGACTACTACGACGGCTATTCCAATTCGAGCCTGTGGCCCTTGTTCCATTACATGACGACCTACGCCTGCTTCGACCATCGCTGGTATGACGCTTACCGTAAAGTGAATCATATTTTTGCCCAATCGGTGCTGGAGGTCCAGGAGCCAGGCGATCTGGTTTGGGTGCATGACTACCACCTGATGCTGCTGCCGGCCATTCTTAAGGAACAGCGGCCTGATATGAAAGTAGGCTTTTTTTTGCACACCCCCTTTCCCTCATCTGAGATTTTTCGGTGCCACCCCAATCGCGAAGCACTTTTATGGGGCTTGCTGGGGGCGGATTTGATCGGTTTTCAGACCTTTGGCTACCTCCGGCATTTTCGCAGTACGGTCTTGCGGACTCTGGGCCTGGAGTCGGAGATGAACACCATTGCCCACGATCAGCAGATCACCTCCCTGGGCGTTTATCCCATCGGCATCAACGCCCGCAAATTCGAGCAGGAGCTTCGCTCGGACAATTACAGTAAATACCTGATCGAATACGGACAGGCCTATCACGGCAAGAAAATCATTTTGAGTGTAGAACGACTGGATTATACCAAAGGCATCCCCAGACGCCTGGATGCCGTTGAGCAGTTCCTGTCGAAGAGCTCAAAAAAGGAAAGCATCGTTTTTATCTTTATTTGTGTGCCTTCGCGTGAAGATGTGGCCGCCTATCAAATGCTGATCGAGGAGGTGCAGGGCCGCGTCAGCCAGATAAACGGCAAGCATTCGACTATCAAAAACGTCCCGGTTCACTTCATTAACCAGTCGATCAATTTCAGCCAACTCTGCGCCCTTTATTCCCTATCCGACGTATGCATGGTGACCCCTTTGATCGACGGTATGAACTTAGTCGCCAAGGAATACATAGCCTGCCAAAGGGAGAAGAGCGGGGTCCTGATATTAAGCGAATTCGCCGGCGCGGCCCAGGAGCTGCCCGATGCTCTGATCGTCAACCCCTATGATACGAAGCAGATGGTCGCCAGCCTCCACGAGGCCCTGGACATGAGCCTCGAAGACCGTCAAAAGCGTCTGGCCTCGATGAAAGAGCGGATCGAGAGCTACGATGCCCTGCACTGGGCCAACACCTTTATTGACGACCTGGCCTCGCAAACGCCGGAGGATGTGAGCACCGGGGACACCCGAAGGATCACGATAGAGCAAGCTCAGGAATTGATTGATGCGTCAAACATCGCCCTTTTTCTGGATTACGACGGCACACTGGCCGAACTCAAAAAAAATCCGGCCGATGCTTACCCCCACCAGGAGATCAGTGAGCTTTTTTCAATTCTGTCAGACACTCCCCAGCTGGATGTCTGCATCATCAGCGGCCGTAAACAGGCGGACATGCTCGACTGGTTTGGCGCCTACAACTTTGTCCTAGTAGCGGAACACGGCTTCTTTTTCAAATATCCGGGAAATCAGGATTGGCTTGTCTTTGATGATAAAGCCGACCTGAGCTGGGTGGACAGAATCGTCGAAATTTTCCGCCACTATTCTAACATGACTCCTGGTAGTTCGGTAGAAGTCAAGACATCTTCAGTGGTTTGGCACTATCGCAAGTCAGACCCGGAATTCGGCTCCTGGAAGGCGCACCAGCTTGTCGGAGAAATGCACGGCATGCTCTCCAACCTGCCGGTTGAGATCCACCACGGCAAGAAAATCGTGGAAGTGTGTTCCTTCCAGATCAACAAAGGGGTGGTGATGGAGCATCTCTTCTCCGAAAAAGGCTTTGACATGGGACTTTGTGCCGGAGACGACGATACCGACGAGAGCATGTTCCGCATTCAGAAACCATCCCTCCTCAGCATCAAGGTGGGCGATGGCGCCACCGCAGCGCAATATCGCTGTCCCAATCCAAAGGCGCTGCGTCAATTTCTTTCGGAACTGGCAATATCAAGAAAAAAGAAAAGCTAAACAGGTTGCATGGAAAGCCCAAGATGAAGAATTTTGATTTTGGCGTGATCGGCAATTGCACAAGTGCGGCTCTGGTTGACGCGGAAGGCACCATCGTATGGTGTTGTCTCCCCGGATTCGATTCCCAAGCCGTTTTTGCCAAGATTCTCGATTCCGAGCACGGTGGTGAGTTTGCGATCAAGGTGGATGAAGGGTATACCATCCGTTCGTCCTATCAATCTAAAACCAATATCTTGGTGACCACCTTTTCAAGAGGCAAGGATCAATTCGAGGTCCTCGATTTCATGCCGCGTTACAGAGGCCTCCAGCACACCTACCATTGCCCTCCGGATATTATCCGTTACATTCGTCCCAAATCCGGGCGGCCTAAAATCAGGGTTCACTATCAGCCGCGCCCTTGCTTCGGTCAGTATGAGGTCAAAACCGAAGTGCGCGAAGAATATATCAAAACCGGCACCATTAAAGGTTCCTACGAGTCGGTATACCTTTACTCGGATCTGGATCTGGAATCCATAGCCGCCTCGCGTCCCATCGTCCTGGACAGACCTTGTTATCTGCTGCTCAGTTACAACCAAAAGCTAATCGACCTCAATTTGGACTTTATCCAGCTGGAATATCAAAAGACCAAGGTGTATTGGATGAACTGGTCGGCCAATACCCAACGTTTTGCCCTCTACAACAAAGAAATCCAGCGCAGCGCCCTGGTGCTCAAGCTGTTGGCCTGCCAAAAAAGCGGCGCCAATCTGGCGGCCCTGACCACCTCTTTGCCCGAGGAGATCGGGGCCGAACGTAACTGGGATTACCGATATTGCTGGCTGCGAGATGCCTCCATGACCATTGCCGTACTAACCAAGCTGGGTCACTACAACGTGGCGCTCCGCTTTTTCAATTTTATCCTGGACATCATTCCTTACAAGGACGAGCAGATCCAGATCATGTACGGCATCAACGGCAAAAAGAACCTGACCGAAAGAATCCTGAGCTGGTTGAATGGTTATGAAGGGTCTCGACCGGTTCGGGTGGGCAATGCGGCTTACAAACAGAAGCAAAATGATATTTTCGGCGTGCTTTTGGACGCAATCTATCAGTATTTAGTTATATTTAAACGCGAAACCGTGGAAAATCGTGAAAATCTCTGGACGGTGGTTCGCACGCTTGCGCGCCATGTGGAAAAGAGCTGGCACAATAAAGATTCGGGCATCTGGGAATTCCGCACCAGCAAGAAGCACTTCACCTTTTCAAAGGTGCTCAGCTGGGTCGCCATGGACCGCGCCATGCGCATTGCCGCCTATTTTGATATGCCAAATTATGCGGCGGTATGGGAACATGTGGGGAAGAAAATCAAAGCCAACATTTTGGCTAAAGGTTGGGACCCGAATCTGAAAGCTTTTACCCAGGTCTATGGAGAACCCCATCTGGATGCGGCCACCCTGCTCATGGAGCATTACGGTTTCATCCCTGCCGAAGACCCCAAATATATCAACACGGTGCGCTTGACTTACGAGCAACTCAGCCGGGACGGGCTGATGTATCGCTACCGCAACGCAGACGATTTCGGCGCGCCGGCCACGTCTTTCACGGTCTGCACCTTTTGGTTGATTAAAAGTTTGTATAAAATCGGTGAAAAAAATGAGGCAAAGAGATTGTTTGAGCAGGTCCTGTCCCATGCCAACCACGTCGGCCTGTTCAGCGAAGGCATTGACTTCACCACCAAGCGCCTGCTGGGAAACTTCCCCCAGGCTTACAGCCATCTGGCCCTGATCGATACAGCCATCACCTTCAGCGGAGAAGATGTTTTATCCGACAAGTGCAGACCTTAAAAAGGC
>JBDNAO010000165.1:0-7807 GCA_039768375.1 Desulfobacterales bacterium
TCGGTTGGATATTAACGTTGATTTTTGTCGTGTTCGGCTGGGTAATCTTTCGGGCCGACAACCTGGGAACCGCCGTTGCGATCATCCGGTCGATGGTCGGCATGAATGGGGTGTCTTTTGACCTGCCGGATATCATGCCACCAATCCGCATTTTTTATTTTGCCTTACCGGCGTTCATCGGACCGACCAGTCAACGCCTGGCCGAGCATTGGCTTCGCCCCCGGCCGATTTATGCCGCAGTTGTCGCCTGTGCCTTGTTCTATTTGGCATTAAAAGCCGGAGATGGGGATTACAGTGAATTCATCTATTTCCAATTCTGATGCCCGTTGGAAAGGGTTTGTCAGAATATTGATCATTGCGTTTAGCGGTATTTTTGCTGCCGGATACCTCTTTATACTGATTGTCGATCCTTACGGCATGCTGCCGATATCGTTTGACTTTGATCGTGGCCCCATAACCGCGGAACAACGCTTTTTTTATCCGAACCTGGCCAAGAAATCGCAGTTCGACAGTGCCATCATCGGAACCTCAACCATTCGACTGCTGAATCCGGATGACTTGAACCCACTTTTGGAAAGCACGTTCGTAAACCTGGCGATGAATGCGGCATCCGTTTTTGAACAGGAAGCCATCTTTGATGTATTTTTAAGGTACCACCCCCATCCGAAGACGGTTATTTTCGGTGTGGATCATGTCTATTTCGATAAGAATAATTATGCGAAACATATTGGTGCCGTAAAACCCGAGCATTTCCCTGAATGGATGTACGACGAAAACCCGTTCAACGATTGGCTGCCCTATAACTGGCGAACAATGCAAATCACCCTGAAACAGTTTAAAGGCATCACGGGTATGAAACCATTTAAATATCGGGTTGACGGTTATGAAGATTTTACGAAGACCATGTTCACACATGACATCGATCATATACGGGAAGTAATTTACGGATCAAAGACTCCCAAAGATAAGAAACCCGTGGAGCCGGCGGTTCAACCCACTCCGGAACTCATCAAATCATTCGAATTTCCGGCGATCGGGCATTTGGATCGGATGCTGAGCCGGCTGCCGGACACGACGCGGAAAATTGTGATTATCCCGCCGTTTCATACGTATCATCAACCCTCGCCGGGGTCTGAGGATGCCGTTAAATGGCAAGAGTTTAAACGGCGCGTGGCAGACTTGGTTTGTCGATATCAAAATGCAGCGCTCTTTGATTTTATGATCGAATCGCCGATCACGACAAGGGATGAAAATTATTTTGACAAGACACATTATACGGTAACGGTGGCGAGGAAAATCGCTCACCGGATTGTCCGGGAGGAGGTTTCAACAGCGGATGATCCAAACTTTATCCGGTACTGCAACCGTATGCGAACCTCCGCCAGAAGATAGGACCGCTTTCATCTTAGGCGGCTGCCTTGGAAAGAGCCCGACGACACGCGTTAATACCCTCACTCCGATGCGGAAGAACAGGCAATGTCAAAGAGTGAGAACCCGGCTCAAAATGCGGCCGTCGGCATCGGCCCGACCAAGCTGGCCGGTTACCTCGCCCAGTCCAAGTTCGTCACCCGCACGGGCGACAACCGGATGTTAGTCGCCGAGTACGACCAATGGGCCGGTTCCTTGAAGAGCAACCTCACCCATGTTTTAGCTGAGAACATCGGTTTTCTGCCTTGATCCCGAACTTCAGCTATCCTACAACAAAAACCCGAATCTTCTTCGGCAACAACTCGATGATCTTGCTACCGGTGAAAACCAAAAGATACTCATTGATGAGATCCAGCGCGTACCGAAGCTTCTGGATATCGTGCATGCCGTAAAAGGATCGGAAACTGTCTTTCTGGAGAACCAGTCACGGCGCAGAAGTCGATATTCTTATCAGTCGTGGCACACTTTTATTTGCCATCGAATGCAAGTTTACCAAACAGCCCTCCACGAGCCACCTATCAGGGTTACGATCTTTTCATGAAAAACACGCCGATGTTCCATGCTACATTGCTGCCCCTCTTAACTATCCCTCGCGTTTATCATTTGCTCGCGTTCTTCCACCGCATAGATTTTTGCAGGAAATATCGACTTCCGTAAAATAATCAACGGTTAAACTTGATAGCATAGAATCAGACCCGCAAATAGAAATTTGAAACTTGAAACTGGAAACTCAGAACCCGGAACCAGCGGTTGCTTAAGGGCCATGAGCGTTTAGTCGATAAAATCGATGATATCCATCAACCCCGCCTGTGGCGGGACTAAACGGGTTCAACCGGCTCAACTGGCCAAACTTAACAAGAGTTGTCACCTCCGCCCGGTTGAACGGTTTCGAAAGACGGCTGAAACTCGCCGCCAACGGGCCCTATATCACGTTTCTTCCCTCATGCATCGAAAAGTCCGGACGGTATTTTAAGTCCCTGATATCGCGACCGCCGATTAGGCCATCGAACTTTGCCCTTGCCCTTAGGGCTTGGGTTCCTATATTGAATCCAAAATCTTCGGACGATACACCCAATAAAATTGACGGCCGCGCGGCTCAATCGTGCTTGCGACGGCCGTTTCTCTGGAGTCGTGCCAGGTGAGCAAGAGCAGAAAAATAGTTGCGGGCGCCGTTATCGGTATTGTTACCGTTG
The DNA here is from genome assembly GCA_039768375.1 of Desulfobacterales bacterium. Taxonomy (GTDB): domain Bacteria; phylum Desulfobacterota; class Desulfobacteria; order Desulfobacterales; family SG8-13; genus JARFQH01. The sequence continues at coordinate 2,622 of JBDNAO010000165.1, forward strand.
TTATCCTGCTGCTCGTTGCCGTTCTCGTTTTACCGAAGTTAATCGAATCGGAAACCCTGAAGGACAAGATCCGCAGCGAATTTTCCCGCACAGTCGGTGGCGAAATCGACTTTGACCGGCTTGATTTCTCTGTTTTTCCGCATCCGCACCTGAAACTTAACAAAGCCTCTGTGATGCTGCCGAAAAAGCTAGCGGGGTCGGCGGAAATGATATCCGTCACCCCCAAGATTCTGCAGCTCTTGTCCGGAAAAATCGGTTTCAGGGAAATACGGGTCCAGCAGCCGGATGTGACCATTACCTTGCAAAAATCACTCGAAGAAGAAAAAACGCCGGCAAAGTCCCCGGCAGTGAGTGATGTGATGCGGCAAATCGTTTCGGTTTTTGCAATGCATCCGGCACTGCAGCTCCCCGATGTGGACGGTTATGTCGAAAACGGCCGCTTCAAACTGATTTATGACAACAGGACGGCGGTTGAACTCGATCGTGTCGACGTCCGCTTAACGAATACAGCCGGCAGTTTAACATTTCAGGTCACGGGCACTTCTACCGCGGTAGAAAGTGTTTCCATGTTCGGCGCAGCGGATACGCGGGAATTGAAGGGCAGTGTACGGATTCAGCTGACCCGATTGCAGCCGCAGGTTGTCAGAGACTCTTTTTTCCCGGAATTTGCCCTGAAGATGGAGGCGGCCCCCGTCGATCTGACGATTGATGTCAACCTGGACGGCCCTGGACAGATGCGGGCGGAAATCGGTGTTTCCATCCCGGAATTGATATTGGCTCGCGAAAACAAAATTGTGGAGATGCGCAATAGGGAACTTAAGGGCCGTTTCGATCTCGATAAAGATTCGGCCGCGGTTTCGATGACGGAGCTGGTTTTGGATTACCCGCAGATGAGTCTCACCGGGCATCTCATTTCATCCATCGACGATGCGCAGCTGCGCATGGAAATAGAAGGCCGCAATATCGACGTCGAGGCGACGCGTCAGGCGGCACTCGCGCTTTCAGGCGAAAACAACGTCATCCGCGGCATTTTCGAGGTTTTGAAAGGGGGCACCGTCCCCCTGATCACGCTAATGGCTCAAGGACAAGCACTGAGTGATCTGGGAGACATGGATACTCTCGTCATTCGGGGGCAGATGCGTGACGGAGACATCACCATTCCCGGTGTGAAGTTGGATCTGACCGACACCGCCGGCGATGTCGTCATCTCGCGCGGAATTCTCGAAGGGGAAAATCTACGAGCGCGTCTCGGAAACTCGAACGGAGAGAAGGGCAAGTTGACTTTGGGCCTTGTCGGAGACGAGGCACCGTTTCATCTGGAAATAGACGTCCAGGCCGACCTGGCCCAACTGCCGCCGATTCTCGACCGCCTCATCGATAATAAAGACTTTCGCAGCGAGCTGGCAAAGATAGAAGACCTGAAAGGCAACGCCAACGGGAAACTGGTGCTGGGTGAAGACGTCAACAATGTGGATGTGACGGTGGCGGCTTCCGATATCCACCTCAGCGCGCGCTACCGCGGGATCCCGCATCCGGTGGCTGTCAGCGGCGGGAATTTTTCCTACGCGAAGACCGGCATCGCTATCCGTCACTTAAGCGGCTCGCTGGGAAAGTCGACCTTTACCGACCTTTCCGGCGGTCTGGAGTGGGGCAAAAAGAGTGAACTGGAGATCTCATCCGCTCGTAGCACCCTCTATTTGGCAGAGATCGTTCCCTGGCTGGCATCGTTTGACGCGCTGCGCGAAGAATTAACCTATTACGGCGGCGGGCAAGGGAGCATTGGTCTTTCTGCGCTAAAGATCAAGGGCCCTCTGCAACCCCCCCGGGATTGGCAGTTTGATGTGGCGGGCGAAATAAAAGACCTGGTGCTGGAGAACTTGCCCGAGCCTCCGGGTACGGTCAAAGTTGCCTCCGCAAAATTCAAGGCCGATTCTAAAACATTCACCTATACAGACGGCCAAATGAGCCTGAAGGATGCACCCCTCAAAATATCCGGCACGCATAGGGACTACCTGAAAGGATTCGACAAAGATGTCAGCCTGATCCTGGAGGGCCGCCTGGGTCCCCAATTCGTCGAGTGGTTAGCGCGTGTTCTCGGGGCGCCGTCCTGGCTGAAACTCCGGCCGCAGACTCTGGCACCTTCTAAACTGCGGTATGTCAGGGGTGAAAAAAACACTCTCTCCGCATCCATCGCTACACAGGATGGTCTCGAGCTGTCGACCGATATCCTGCTGGGTGTCGATGAACTGACTGTCGATAAACTGTCGATTCAGGATCCTGACTCCCGCGCTACCGTTGGGCTCCATGTTAAAGGTGGTGCGGTTGACCTGGCCTTTGACGGAAAAATTTATCAACAAACCCTCAACCGACTCTTCAGTAAAGGGACCTTTCTTGCCGAATCGATCGACGGAAAAATGCGGGCGCGGTGGGATCCCCAAAACCTTTCCAAGAGCAACATGGAGGGTGACCTGAGAGGACGGAACATCTTCGTGGCATATGATCCGGCCACACCGCTCAAAATAATCTCTTTTGCCCTGCGCGGCGATGCGTCCAAGATACGCATCGACACGGCGGATTTGAACTGGAGCGAGATGCCCTTGAAATTATCCGGAACCATTCAGCCGGAACCCGATAACCGGTTGGGGCTCGATCTGGACATCGCCGCCGATGCCGTCGATTTGGATCGTCTGATTCAGGTTCTGAAAAGCGGCACAGAGAACAAAGAGCCTCAAGCGGGCTCCACATCCGAGCCCTTTCCGTTAGTGGGAAATATCCGCTTCAAGGCCGACCGATTGACCTTCAGCGATCTCACCTGGCGTCCACTGCACGCCGATGTCAGCCTGAATAAGGCAAACACCGACATCACCATAAAAGAAGCCGCGCTCTGCGGTATTTCAACACCGGGGACGCTCACTCTGTCGCCTGAGGCCGTCCGATTCGATATTAAAACAGTGGCCAAAGACCAGGAACTCAACGCCTCCCTGAACTGTTTTATTACGGCCGAATCCGCATTCGATCAAGCGGGTGTCAAGACGGTTAAAACTCTCAAAGCCGATGGGACATACAGCCTGGAGGGAGGGTTTCAAGGAAGCGGAAAGGCGGCAGACCTGCTTAAAACCGCGACCGGCCAGGTGGAATGTTCGGCGGTCGACGGTCACATCTATCAGGATGTTATCCTGCTGAATGTGCTCAAATACCTGAATGCGACCGAACAATTAAGAGGTCAAACAGATCTGGGAAAAATGGAGACTGAGGGTTTTGGTTACCGTTCTATTAAAATCGAGGCCAGTCTGCAAGACGGCAAAATATCCTACAAAAAGGCCATTCTGGATGGCCCCTCGATGGCGCTCACCGGTGCCGGTGAACAGGACTTGCTCACCGGTCGGTTGGATCTGAACCTGCTGGTGACGCTGCAGGTCACCTTGGGTCGTGTCTTGGATAAACTCCCAATGGTCGGCGGCGTTCTTCAGGGTCTCAACACCATACCGCTCGGTGTCAAAGGGACGCTGGATAATGTTCACATCCAAGCGTTAGCACCGTCAGCCGTTTCCTACGAACTGAAGAACATTATGGAGAATACCGTCAAAGGTCCGATAAAACTGATGAACATCGGTAGAAAGCCGGCTGCCGAAGGCAAGACGTCGCCTTGAGAAAGCCGGGTGGCCGGCCGAGGCCCGTTCGGGATGCCCCGAAAACGCCACCCCATCGATTCCATCAGTCGATCGATTCGGATGCCGGTTCTTTTTTCAGTACCGACTGCTTGAGAAATTCGAAAACATCCGCGCCCTCTGCAGCAGCTTTCGTCTCGCCTTTAACCACTCCCTGGAAATAATCGAGATCTTCTTTGTTGAGACTCGACAGCTGCCGGTCGATCAACTTTATCTCGTTGTGGGCCATGCCGTAAATCACGGCCGGGCCGAAAAGGATGTCCCCGCCGGCTTTTTCCGTGAGCGCCCCCATGATGTCGTGGTGGCGTGCGTCAAAGACCTTGGGCGGCGGCTGGTAGCCGAGCATCTCTGCGAACATGGCCAGCACCTCGACCACGCCGTCGGCATAGCGGCTCTCCAGGGAGGCTTTGCCTTCAATGGCAATGTCGCCGATGTCCTCTGCCGTGTGCGAGAGGTCGAGCTGCTTGACGCAAGCTTCCCGCACGTGCATGACCGATGCCTCCTTGCGGCTCACCACCACGTCTTTGTCGTTGAGGATCTTGATAATGTTGCGGATGCTGATCATCTCCTTGAGAACGGGACTCTTGCGGATGATCACATCCTCGAGGGTGGTATCATAGATCGTCAGGTCGTTGTCCAGGACCAGGATGAGGCCTTTTGTCGCGCCGTCGTTCTCGAGATACAAATCGAGGTCGCGTTCACGCCGGTGGGTGTAGCCCGCCATATCGAGCAGACGGCGCATGGCCTCCTTGTCGATCTTGCGGCCGCTGTCCGGTGAACCGATGGAGTTGATCACCCGGTTGGTCAAGCGGTCGATTTCAATTTTTTTGAGCAGGTTTTCTTTGTACGACATGGCACCCCCTCCCGGTCTCCAGGTTTTATTGTCTAATTTAATGCACTCGATCTCGTCTGTAAATATCTGAAACAGTTTGGCATTTGTCAAAAGAAAAGAATTTGCTTGATATTCTCGCTATTTGAAGTAAAAAGCATGGGCTAACCGTTTCGAGGAAACATCGGTTCCGAAAGCGTCGGATCGAAGGAAGAGAAATATAGGCTTTAAGATAAAGATGTTGGCATGACCAGAGGGAGGAGGCTGTATTGTCATACGTCGACGACCGATAACACAGTCCAAAACCTTTATCGTAAAGCCTACAGGAAGAGAGGAATGACCATGGGCGACCACGTTACACTGACTTACGGCGGCAAGACCGTCGAACTGCCTCTTGTCGTCGGCTCCGAGGGTGAGAAAGCCATCGATATTTCGAGCCTGCGCAAGGATACCGGTCTGATCACCCTCGACTATGGGTACGCCAACACCGGCAGCTGTTACAGCGCCATTACCTATATGGACGGTGAAAACGGGATTCTGCGCTACCGCGGCATACCGGTCGAGCAGCTGGCGGAGCATTCGACCTTCATCGAAACCGCGTACCTGCTGATCAACGGCACCCTGCCCACCCGCACGCAATTGAATCGTTTTTCGGTCCTGCTCAACGACAATTCACTGGTCCACGAAGA
>JBDNAO010000166.1:0-12851 GCA_039768375.1 Desulfobacterales bacterium
GCCGCAAACCCTTGTGCGGCCTTGCCCAGCGAAAAAAATCCTCATTTATGAATTGGACACTCAACAGTGCCTAAAAAGATCGCGGATGGGCACTAGTTATCGGTACTTTCTTATTCATCATCTTGATATCAATTCGTTACTGAAAGGTAAACAGATCCACCATGGATTCTTTCTTTCTGACAAACATCCTTTTAAAACCCTCAGTGATGTGGGTTCGCACATGATCGAGATGCGCAGTTAAGGCATTTTTCAGACTTACGGCATCTCTATTTTCCAAACTATTGAAAATAGTTGCATGCTCTTTTAATGAACTATCTAAAATCCCCAGCAGCACTAAATTGCGTGTGTACTTTAGAAGCAGCATATCAAACAGTTCCTGAAGCATCTTCAATTGGATGCGGCATTGTGAAATGGAGGCGAGTGTCAAGTGAAATTTCATGTCTGTCATAAGCCGGCTGTAATAATTCTCCTCATCCACTGCAGCATAATAGTCATCCTGAGACTGTTTCAGCCGCTGTAAGGATTCATCGTCAATCGAGTTGATAATTTCCGGAACAAGTGAGACCTCCAATAAAAGCCGAGTGTCATAGATTTCTTTGATTTCTTTCAGGCTTACCTCATTTACGAAATAGCCACGGTTTGGTTCGTGGCTTACAATGTTTTTAAATTCCAGCCATTTCAAAGCATGAATAACCGGTGTAATGCTAACGCCGATCTTATCGGCCAGATCCTGGTATTTAATTTTCTGCCCCGGAATTATTTCATTATAGAAAAGCATCTGTCGAATGCCTTGGTAAGCTTTCTGAGCCAGATCCATCTTTTCCGTTTTTTTTCTCTGTTTTTTCTCAGCCATGAAATCTCCAATTTAAATCTGAATAATTGTTTGCACGATGGGGGTGCTGTGGATATGAAAGCTCATTTTATTTTAGTTTTTATAAACTATTTAATTAAATTGCAAACCCAAATTACCGGAAGGCCGGAAAATAAACCTAAAGGAACGGGAGCATTATAAATTAAAAAAACTTATAAAAAAATAATAGAAAAAGATCGAAGCTTGGCTGAATTATTTGAAAAAGATTTTAATTAATTGAAATATATATTAAAATAAACATTGTGAATATGATATATATTCTTGACAAATAAAATTTTAATATGGTACCGATGAATTTAATCTTATAAAATTGCTTACAAAATAAATTTTACAGGCTTGGAGGCTATGGTGGACGGTTCACATGCACTCGTGGAAATGCTGAAAGCCTACGAGATGGATGTCATTTTGGGGTGCCCGGTGACTCCAGCATTCCTCTATATGAAGCCCTGTACGATGCTCAGCCGTCTGTTCGCCACGTGATGGCAAGGGACGAACGTTCTGCCTCCTTCATGGCCGATGCCTATGCCCGCCTGAGTCACAAGCCGGGGCTTTGCGAATGCCCCAGCGGTGCAGGCCCGCTTTATTCGGTTTCTGGTATTGCCGAGGCCAAGGCGTCCTCCGTGCCCGTCATCCTCATCACTTCCGATATTCCTTTACTGTTGAAGGCAAACAGACCATTACCGAATTGGATACCCAAAAAGTTGTCATCGCGGCCGATGCGGGGTTGATCGATGATTTCATCGATACCGGTAAGGCTTTGGTCGCTCAAGGGGTCAAAGCCGTCACCACCAGCTGCGGATTTTTAGCGTTGTTTCACCGTCAGTTGGTCGACGCACTCCCGGTGCCTGTTTTCACCTCACGCCTGTTGCAGGTGCATCTGGCACAGTCGGTGATCCGCAGCGATCAGAAAATCGGCATCATCACGGCACACCGAGTATCGCTGACCGACGCCCACTTGGCCGGTGCGGGCATCCAGGACTATCCACTTGCAATCGTCGGTCCGGCCAAAGGTCTGGTCTGCCAACTGGATAAAATGCTGGACGAGTACTACCAAGTCCAGGATTGGACAAATAACGGCATACCTTCAAAAAACGTGCTCGACCGACTTGGACTTGCTTGATGACCCGTTATAAATGCGCATCGACGTAAAACTATATGGCGACTTGAAAAGGTATGCTCCAGGTGATCAGACCAACTTTACGCTGACCCTCCAGCCGGGAACCACCCTTTGGGATATACATAAAATGCTGTCAATCCCCAATGGTCAGCATTTATCGCTGATCAACGGGCGGAGAGCCAACCACGATGCGAAGTTTGAAAACGGTGATACCCTGGTGTTCTTGCCACCCATATCCGGTGGATAATCTCTGATTCTATTAGAAGGAGAAATAACCGTAAACTGTCGGATATAGTAAGCGCAAGGATCGGAATTTGTCAGATGTAATTTGGATTTTTACAAGTAATGCAGTTTCAGGAGAAAAGGACATAGAGGCCCTCTATCTAAATGGTGAAACAGATTGACCGAAATAACGGAAAAAGTTCTGGATACGTTTGAAGACCTCTCGGGGTGGAAGACCATCACCTCGGGACAGGCGACGCTTCGCATTTCCCAGGACCAGGGGTTTGCGGACATTGCGATGCGATTGGATTTTGACTTCCGGGGAGGCGGCGGTTTTGTCGTCGCGGCCAAACGCTTTTCCCTTGAGATCCCCGCGAGCTATTCCTTTCTTTTTAAAATCCGCGGCCTGGCGCCTCAAAATGCATTTGAATTCAAGCTGGTAGATGAGAGCCATCAGAATGTGTGGCGTTATCGGGTGGAGGCCTTTGATTTTCCTGAGACATGGCAGCCTCTGACCATTCGGGGCCACCAGATCGGGTTTGCCTGGGGGCCGCTTGGAGGTGGTCCCCCCCGCGACGTGACCGCCATTGAACTGGTCATTGCCGCCGGTCCGGGCGGCAAAGGGACGGTCTGGATCGAGACGTTGAAGATTCGCGACGAGACCTCTCGGTTAACGCCGAGCGTCCAGGCATCCAGCGCGCTGCCGGGCCACGGACCGGAAAACGCGCTGAGTGCAGGAAATTCGAACTGGCGCAGCGAAGCCTCTCATACGCCCCAGTGGCTTTTGATTGATTTCCGGCAGGTGCGGGAATACGGGGGACTGGTGGTTCAGTGGGAAAAGGGTTATGCGGCACAGGCGTTTGATGTTCAGGTTTCCTTTGACGGCGGCACATGGAACACGGTGTATGCGACAAGTCAAGGGGGCAGTGAACGGAGCTATCTCTACCTTCCACAATCCACGTCCCGCTGCATCCGAATCAACCTCCTCCAGAGTGAGAATGCAAAAGGATTCGCCATTCGAAGGTTCGAGGTCAAACCCTATGACTTCTCCCGGACCCTGAATCATTTCTTTGAATCCATCGCCCGTGAGGAGCCGGCCGGCCTTTATCCGAAGTATTTTCTCGGCCGGCAAACCTACTGGACGGTTGTGGGAACCGGCGATGGAGAGCCCCAGGCCCTGATGAATGAAGAGGGCATGGTGGAAGTGGACAAGGGATCCTTTTCCATCGAGCCGTTTTTTCATGTGGCCGGTCGGCTTTTCAACTGGGCGGATGGGGATTCGAGTCAAGCATTGGCGACGGGGTATTTGCCCATTCCTTCCTCCGAATGGCGGATCGAAGACTTGACCATGAAGGTGACTGCCTTCACAGTCTTGGCGGAATGGGGCCCGGTTTTATTTATTCGCTACCGTTTGACAAATATATCGCAGGCGGACCAATCGGTTCTTTTCTTCGCGGCGCTCCGGCCCTTTCAGGTCACCCCCACCTGGCAGAATTGGCAATCCTTCGGGGGTGTGAGTCGGGTGCAAAATCTCGCCTTCCGTGATGGGATGGTCCGTATCAACGATAACAAGGTGGTGATTCCTCTGTCCTCGCCGGTTGATTTCGGTGGCGCGTCCTTCGCTGCCGGCGGGGCAACGCGCTATCTGGCCATGGGTGAGCTGCCTCCCCAGACGCAGGTGACCGACGATTTCGGGTTTGCGTCCGGGGCCCTGCGCTTTGATTTGAACCTTGGGCCCGGCTTACATGAGGATGTTTATTTGGCAGTCCCCTTCGGCACAAATGAGAGGATGAAAGAGGGTGCGGCGCGCACTATGCTGCTCGGCCGGAGCCTGACCGGGCACGAAGCATACGAACAAGCGGCTCGGGACTGGGAAGCCAAATTCAAAGATGTCAAATTTCACCTCCCCTCCAGTGCACAGCCCATGGCCGACACCTTCAAAACCGCAGCCGCGCACATCCTGATCAACCGCGACGGGCCGGCGCTCTGTCCCGGACCGCGCCGCTATACCCGATCCTGGATCCGGGATGGCGCCATCATGGGTGCGGCCTTGCTGCGCATGGGTCACCCGGGCGCGATTCGTGAATTCATACACTGGTATGCGGGGTTTCAGGAAGATGACGGCAATATCCCCGACAGCACCGGCCGTGAGGGCCCCGAGTGGCTGCCGGAATTCGACGCCTACGGCGAGTTCATCTTCGCCATCATGGAGTATTTTCGGTTCACCGGCGATAAATCGTTTCTGGTCGAGATGTGGCCGGCCGCAGTCAAGGCTCTGGCATTCATGGAAGGGTTGCGTCTGAAACGTCTGACGCCGGAATACCAGACACAAGAGAAAAGGGCCTACTACGGTCTTCTGCCTGAATCCATGAGCCATGAAGGCTATATGGCCCATCCGGTCCACGCCTATTGGGACGATTTCTGGGCCATCCGAGGCCTCGGGGATGCGGCGCAGATGGCGGAAGTTCTGGGAGATGACACGGAAGCCGGGCGTCTGACTCGCCTCAAGCATGCCTTTTCGGAAGATGTGAGGGCGTCTCTTGCAGCCACCATAGCCCGGCATGGCATCGACTTCATTCCCGGCTCCGTGGAGCACGGCGATTTCGACCCGACAGCAACCGCCATCGCCGTGGCTTTGCTGGACGAGCTGAGTCTTTTGCCTCGGGCAGAAACCGACAACACCTTTGACAAATACCTGGCGGGATTCCGGGAGCGCAAAAGCGGCAGTGTGGTCTGGAACAACTACAGCGCCTATGAGATCCGTATCATCGGAGCGCTGGTGAGGCTTGGCAAACGCGCAGAAGCCATGGAGCTTCTGGAATTCATGCTCGCCGACCGGCGCATCCTGCCCTGGAACCAATGGCCCGAGATATCCTGGCGCGATCCTTCAAGCCCCAGCTTTATGGGCGATCTGCCGCACACGTGGATCAGCGGTGAATACATTTTGGCCCTCCGCAGTCTGTTCGTCTACGAGATAGAGGCGGACAAGACCCTGGTCATTGCGGGCGGCGTGGCGCAGGAATGGTTAACGGAGGGGCATGAGGTCGGGGTGGAAAACCTGCCCACCTATTACGGAAAAATCTCCTATTCGTTGCGTTTGGAAGAGCCGAACACTTTGCGACTGAAGTTAAAGGGTGATTTGATTGTACCGGCTGGCGGAATTCTTGTGAAGCCGCCCTTGACCAGGCCCATCCGGCAAGTTGAGGTCAACGGCCGGATGGTGAGGGATTTCGATATGGAAGGATTCATCTGCCGGGAATGTCCCGCAGAGGGGGTGGTCAGGTTCTGATGAAAAGGCATTGAGAATTTCCTCAAGTCCGAACGGGTATTGAGACGATAAGTTCATTAGATAGCCGCTCTTAAACTATTTGGAGCGCTCCCATCTAATTTTCTTGGCGTATTTTCAGTACTTTGTTATAATATGGCTTTAAAGCTTCACACCCCTTCGGACGCAAGCATGAGGAATAAGGTCTTAGTCAACCGTGAGACATGGGATCATTTCACCCATTGGGTGAAAATTTTCCTCACCGCTGAACAGGTCGGCCGAAAGGCCAAGTGGCTCATCGCACTGCTCATTACGTTTATGCTGGGCATCAATGCCTTGAATGTGCTCAACAGTTATGTGGGCCGCGACTTCATGACCGCCATCGAAGACCGCAACCGGAGCGGTTTTCTCCTGATGGCACTGGTCTACATCGGTGTGTTCGCCGCCTCCACGCTCGCCGGCGGCTTTTACCGTTACACCGAAGAGCGCTTTGGGCTCATGTGGCGGGAATGGGCAACCCGCCGGACCATCCTCGCTTATGCCAATAAACGGGTCTATTACCGCCTCAAAATGGCCGGTGAGATCGAGAATCCGGACCAGCGCATCGCAGAAGATATCCGCGCATTTACGGCCACCACCATCTCCTTTGTGCTCATGCTGCTCAACGGCACCTTGACGGTCGCCGCCTTCTCGGGGGTGCTCTGGTCCATCAGCCCCATGCTTTTTGGGGTATCCGTTTTGTACGCGGCGGCAGGCACTTGTTTGACCTATTTCGTCGGCCGTCGATTGGTAAGGTTGAACTTTGACCAGTCGGACAAAGAGGCCAATTTTCGGGCAGCGTTGATCCACCTGAGATCAAACGCCGAGCCGGTCGCCCTTTGCCGGCACGAAGGCCGTCTGATCAGATTGCTCGTCCGAAACCTGGGTGACCTGACAGTGAATTTCTTAAATATTATTAGGACAAGCCGAAACGTAAATTTCTGCACCACAGGCTACAACTGGCTGATTCAGATTATTCCGGCCCTGATCATTGCCCCGCTTTTCATCGACGGAAAGGTCCAGTTCGGTGTGATTACCCAGTCGGCCATTGCCTTCGGCCATCTGCTGGGGGCCTTTTCCTTGATCGTCACCCAGTTTCAATCCATTTCATATTTTACTGCCGTTTTGGCCCGGTTGAGCTCGCTGACAGAGGCCAACGGCCAGGCGAAGGCCGTTGAGATATCCGCCAGCCAGGGCCCCAAAGACGATGAACAGGTGGTTTTCAAAGGAGTGACGCTCCGTGCACCGGAGAGCGACCGGGTCCTCGTCAGGGAACTGAACCTTGAGATTCCGCATGGCCGGCAAGTTTTGGTCTGCGGATCGGACGATTCGACAAGATCGGCGATTTTTCGCGCCACGGCAGGGCTCTGGGACGTGAACGACGGGCATATTGTCCGGCCCCCATTAGAAAAAATTCTTTTTGTAACCGAGCGGCCCTATTTGCCCCCCGGTTCACTGCGTGAATTGTTTATCCGGCCCTGGCCAGAAGAGGCTCAACCGAGCGAGAAGGATCTGCTCAATAACGAATTCCCGGAGATACGTATTCTCGAGGGGTTACGGAGCCTGGCAATCGATTCCATACCCAAGCGTTTTGGCGGCATGAACACCCGGCAGACCTGGGAAAGCGTGCTGACGCTTTCAGAGCAGCAACTCCTGGTTGTTGCCCGCGTTCTGCTTACCGGTCCACGTTTCGTCTTTCTGGAAAAGCCAAGCACGACGCTAACCCCGGAGCAGGTCGAGTGGGTCCTGGGTCTGCTTAATCGACATGACATCAGCTGTGTGATCTTTGAAGAGAGCGGCGAAAACCTGGAGCCCTACGACATGGTGCTGGAGCTTGAAAAAGGTGGCTTTTGGACCTACTCCCCTGTTGAAGCGGGCCAAATCCTCACGAAGAATTACGACCTTGCAGTTTGACCGGATGAGCGCGAATCAGCCTAAGTCCAAAACGAGTTGATTGGCTCCCGTGGTGAGCCGCTCCAGCACGGCCGCCATGGGGACACGGGCCGCTCCGATGCGGTAAGGGTTTTCGCCCCGTTTGAAGGGAAGCTCGCCGCCATTGAGTCTTAACACCTTGGTGCCCCAGCCGGTGCCCTCGATGTGATAGGTCACGTCGAACTGGATTCCATCCAATTTCATCTCCACCCGCAGTCCGTTGAGCCCCTTGGGAATCACCGGGTCAATCGTCAGCGCGGATCGTTCCCACCGAAGACCGAGAAAAGACTGTAGCATCAGCCTTGTCCAGATGCCGGGTCCGCTTGAATAAACCCGCCATCCTCCGTCGAGGGGGATGGCGCCCTTTTTCACGCGATCATATTCCAGGAATGCCTCATATCGGTCGGCAACCGCACCGTCGGAGCTTGAGTAGTAACAATTGGCCTGGCGAAGGGTTGCGGCGGGAACGATTGACCGGATGCCGATGGGGTTGGCCTGGCAGAGGGCCAGGAAAAACCCTTCGGCATCACCGTAGCGCGCCAGGGCCTCCGCGTAGCGCAGATGAGCGTGGGTGTACATGAGCCCGATTTCCCGGCCGAAAAAGGAAGCGCTTTCTGCGCGCTGAAAGAACTTCTGGGGACCACCGCGGTATTCCATGGGCCGATCGAAAAGCCGGGCCCCATCGGGACCGAGCAGGTGTGTGTTGATGATGTCCAAATGCTTCCGGGCCTGCTCCGGGGTCAGGAGATCGTTGATGATGGCATGGATCATCGGGAGCAGACTGTAGGAGACGCCGGTGGCCTTGTCCCGCGGGTGAAGGAGGTATTCGATGCGATCGCCGTCATGAAAATAGGCAAATCCGGTCACGGTCCCGTCCTTCAGAAGATGACGCTGAAACTGATCGTGAACATCTCGGGCCGCGGCCGCAAATTGATTCGCCTGGTCGTTTCGGCCCAGCCGTTTGAAGGCCTTCGCCAGCGTATTGAGGGTCTGGTAGTGAAGCGTCACGGTCCATGCGCTGCAAAGTCGCTCCCGCATGGTCGGATCGGCCGGCTGCATGGAGTCATTCCAGTCCCCATTGCCGTAGGCCGCCAGCTTGTAGCCGGGAATGACCCGGTTGCTGATGACGGCCAGTGCACGCTCCACATGGTGCCAGAGAGTGGCCTTTTCAGCCCGATTTTCGCCCTCCGGATGAAAGAAAGGCACGATCTCGTCTAGCAGGGTTCCGTCTTCCGAGGCGATCAGGTATTGCGCCAGAGCCAGCAGCGGCCAGAACACGATGTCGCCGTGGGAGTCCCCTGCCCGGATGTTCCGCTCCCGGTCGAAGAACATGAACCATTGGGGCCAGTCGCCGTCGGGGTTCTGGGCCTTGAAGAGAAGGATCAGGATTTCCCGGATGGGCTCATGGCAACCCAACCCCAGTAAGAGCTCCACCGGCCCCTGAGAGGTATCGCGTGTGCCCCAGCCGCCGCCCGTGTATTGCTCCGGCCCCCGCGGGGCCAGATAATGGATCAAAGTGTTCTGAATGAACCAAGGAAGGATTTCTTCGAACTGTTTCGCCGCGTCGGATAGAGGAGTGTCAACGGGCGGATGGAGGTGAAAGTCTCCGGTGATATCGGTCCAGAATTGAGAATGGTTTTGCGCTGCTCGTGTCTCCAGGTCCTCGGAGATGAGACAGCCCTTGAGCCGGAAACCGATGGAAACGGCCGCTTCGCTGATCATGCAGAGATAGGGCTGATTGCGGGAAAGGCCGTCTGCGAACAGCATCTCGTCCCTCCCCATCCGCTCCATGACCGTGCCCTCAAGGGGGACGATGCGGAAACCACCTTCCGGAAAGCGGCGGCCCACATCGGATTCAGGGGTTGGTTGAACGAACACGTCTTCCTCATTCTGCACGTATCGGACGGGTACGGCATTGCTTCCGTCGTCGCCGTTGAGGGCCACATGCAATGACAAGAAAAAGCGCAGAGGGTCGCCCGACATAACCTCTGCCGAGAGGGTCAATTCGTGGCCGTCGACGGGGGCAGCGCTTCTGATTTGGATGAGCCCGGCCGGATATTTGTAAATCCAGCGGCTGCTCTCAGGCGTCATCTCAAAGGCGGAGGGCACGTCCAGCAGGTGCCAGCTGTCGGCCATTTCCACGAAAAGACGAAGGCCGTTGCTTCGAAAAAGGCCCAGGTAGCTGTGGGGCGTGGAAAGGAAGCGGTTGATGCTGACGTGGCCCTGGGTCACCATAGCGTGGAACACACCCCCCATCCAGGTGTTGGAGGTGAGCGTCGCCTCCTCGGGAACCAAACGGTGACCGGATCGGAGGATCTGCACGTGGGGCCGCAGAACGCTCAGCTCCTTGGCCTTCAACACCACGTGGCGGTTCGTGCCGGCGAAGAAGGAGAGGATTTTGCCATCCTCCCTTTCAACCGCACGCAGGTCGGTACCGAAGAGATCTGCGATGTCAGCTTCAGTCAGATCCTGGGCGTCTAACAAGGGGGCGGAAGCGAACAGACTCGCTGGCGGCTCTAAGCCGCAAGGCGCATTTGAGTCGAATGCCGGCACCGCTTCAGGCAACCCTATGGCTTTATCAACAAAAACAAGATCATTGGCAGAGGTCGCCTCAGGATGATCGGCTTCAAACCAGCCGAAAAAGCCCCTTTCGATCACTTCGCCCCGCCCCAGTCGCACCGGGGCATCCTGGATCACGGTCATGGCGTGTTCGTGCTGTCGTCGAACGATGTCCAGCCCTTCGGTTAGCCCCACGGGCACCTGTCCTGCGCGGGTGGCAAGTCCGTGAAACTGAAGCGCATCGCTTGCGAATCCCACCCCATTACCCAAGGCGCCGATAACACACCAGGGATGCCGGCCGGACATGGAGAGATTCTGGCGCGAAGCGAGAATAATGCCTCGCTCCGGATGCGATAAGGGCGTATGGTCCACGTAATGGCTGGTGTAATATTCATTGATTCGAACCGCGCCGTAATGGGCAAGTGCAAGATCCTGAGCGTAGATGAGATCCAGCTTCTCCGAGGTATGGAGGGTGTTTTCAAGCCTTAAGTGCCAGAACCAGGCCGGCGTCGATTCCGAAAGGACCAGCGAAACGCGGAAGCGGATGCCATGCCATTCGCCGGTGGCGCTCATGCCGCGTTCATCCAAATGGATACCGGCGGGACTCTGCGGCCCGAGAAGAGGTACGGCCTCAATCGATGTTCCATGACGGCGGAGGTAGAGGTTGGCGGGACCCCCTTCGATCTCGGTGCCGAGAAACAGGTTAAGGAGGATGTCGCCGTGGTCCATGCGACGGACGGAGCCATTGGCGTTCACCTCTATTCTGAGGCCTGAGGGGCTTTGGAGTAGATGCGGAAAATTTCTGGAATATGGGTTCTTTGAGCTTGTGGGGTTTTGCATGGGTCAGTTTTTCGACCTTTCCTTGATCTCTATCACCTCGAAGGCCATGGGACCTGCCACCAGGTGGATCCTGTATCCAAGCTTCAACACAAAGAAATCGAACTGAGATTGGGTCCGTTCAAGGATCTCACCCTTGACGCGCCTATAACCCTTTGCCATTTCAATGGCAGTGCCCGGCTGAAGCATAACTTATCACCTGTCCTTTTAAGATATCCAATTTATGTCGCGTATGTCGGGATTTGATTCGAGGACTTTTTTCAAAGCCTCTGAGACACGACTGACCTCTGCAGCTGTATCTATTTTCTTGAACAACTTTCTGATGAATGGTTTGGATCTAAATTCAACTTGGGTCTTCATCTATCTTCTCTTCTTACCGAACTTAGTTATTATATCGATGCCGCTTTTTTGCAGGACTTCACACTTGCAGCGCCAATTCCCACAATCACCCTTGTGATCCAAACATTCAAAATTCCCTTCAATTTGTAGCATATCTGCCTGAGAAATCAATTAAAACATACGATAATGCCCGCAGATAAACCGCTGCAGTTTGCATATTTTAGCAATCTTGTATAATTATTTCTTGCCGAGACCCTTAAAGCTGTGCCTAATAGCGGTGATCTGGATCGTGGACGCAAGATCATCTATTTCTGCCTATTTCGGCCGCCTTTGTTCTGCTTCAGCTTGCGCGGTTGCAACAGCCGCTGCAGCACCTGCCTCAATAACTTTTTTATCCGGCGTGCTGGTTTCATCATCTTGCGGCGGCATGTAGACGGTGACATTACGATGGGCAAATTCTATGCCATTTTCCTTGAAAGCCTCCTGCATCATCCGGAATACCTCCCGTCGAATGACAAACTGTTCGCCTGGTATGGTTTTAAACTTCACCCGCATAATCATGGCCGAATCGTCCAATTCTCTGACCCCCTGGGATTTAACCTTGTCCATCAAAACCGGACCCATCACTTCATCCGTCGTGATTTGTTGATTGATTTTCTTAATAATTTTTCTGACCTTGTCGACGTCTGTGTCGTAACGCACGCGAAAATCAAGTTTGGAAATGATGTAGTCCCGGCTGTTATTGGTCACCGTGTCCATGCTGCCGAAGGGGATCGTATGGACAGGGCCCCGGGGACTGCGCAGTCTCAACGAGCGCAGGGATATATGTTCCACCGTACCTCTCATGCCGGAGGTTTCGATGTAGTCACCGACCCGGAACGCATCATCAATGAGGAAGAAGACGCCTGCAAGGATATCTTTTACCAGGGTCTGGGCACCGAACCCAATGGCCAAACCGACCACGCCGGCGCCTGCTATCAGCGGACCGATATTAATACCCATCGAGGTGAGAAGAAGCAGAAATACGATCGCGAACATAACGACCACGAAGGTTTTACGCAGTAAAATAAGCAAGGTTTCACTCCGAGAACCGCCGGCGCCCCCTTCTTCCCCATCACTACCTTGTTCCAGTACTTCTTGCTCTATATTTTTTTGAATATGGGATTTCATAAACTCCCATAAGATTAGGCCGATCAACAAGAGTACAAAAACCCTCTGCAGGGTATTTTCAAGAAATACGAGCACCGATCCGGTAATATTGATATGCTCGTCAAGGATATAGTTGATCATACCGACCATCACCACGGTAACCAGGAGAACCAAAAGCCATCCGGTCGTCTTTTTCATTGAAGATAGCTCGGCAGCCCTTTGATACCACCACCGAACAAGCAGCCGAACAACCAGCAAGACAACGAGGGGCAGAACAACCAGTGCACACCACTGCCATAAGGTCTGACCAAGGTACGTCGTATCTGACCAGGCCGGCAGCCACTGGCTCCACTTGGGAGGCAGCAGTCGTCCGGGATTGATTGTATAAAACTCAAAAAAATCTTGGCTTACGAGCGTGTTGAGCTTGTAGGGAAAGTCTTTTACTTTGCCGTAGAATTCTTCAAGCCGGGCGACCGTCCCAGGGGTAAATAGATACTCCCCTTCGCGGGGACCCTCTTCTA
>JBDNAO010000167.1:0-2765 GCA_039768375.1 Desulfobacterales bacterium
AGCTTAAGGTCCCCGAGGACCGACTGGAGTTTCAGATGCTCCACGGCATGGCGGAGAACCTGCGCGAGGCCTGGAAAAAACACAACCTGCGGCTGCGCCTTTACTCGCCGGTGGGCGAAATCGTGCCCGGCATGGCGTATCTGGTGCGCCGCCTGTTGGAAAACACATCCAGCGAATCGTTTTTGCGGCAGAGTTTCGCAGAAGGCGCGGCGAGAGAGGAAATGCTGAGAGACCCGGCGATCCTTGCTAACGAGAACCCGCAGCCTGAGAACGATACCGAAGCCGCATCTGAATATGGTGAAAAAGGTCCGTTTTCCAACGAGCCGCCCGTCGAATGGGACATTCCCACACATGCCGCATTCGCCGCCGCGCTTGAAAATACAAAGGCGTCTTTTCCCCGGCAAGTACTCCCGGTTGTTGACGGAGGCCCGATAGGAGTCGGAAAGAAAATGCTTTCCTGCGACCCCAACAAGCCTGAAAGAGTCGTGGCCGAAGTTGCTTGCGCGGACACTGAAACGGTCGAAAAGGCGGTCGCCGCCGCTAAAACGGCTTTTGTGGATTGGTCCGTAACTCCTGCCGAAAAACGGGCGCACTACCTTTTCATGGCGGCGGAGCGGGTGCGCGCCAAACGCCACGACCTGGCCGCTCTGCTCGTCTATGAGGGGGGCAAAAACTGGAACGAAGCCCAGGCCGATATTTGCGAAGCGGTGGATTTTCTCGAATTTTACGGCCGCGAAATGATTCGTTTAAACCAACCGCGCATGGCGTCCGAGCTGCCGGGCGAATCCAGTCGCCTCGGATACATTCCGCGCGGCGTCGGAGTTGTTATCGCGCCATGGAACTTCCCATTGCCCATCTCCATCGGCATGACCTCGGCGGCCATCGTCACCGGCAACACCGTCGTGTACAAACCGGCCTCACACACGCCGGCGATCGGCCTGGCGGTTTACGATATTTTCAACAGCGTGGACTTACCGAAGGGCGTGCTCAATTTCGTTCCCGGTCCAGGCGGAGAAATCGGAGACGCCCTGGTCACCCACAAAGACGTGGCCTTTACCGTATTTACCGGAAGTAAGGAAATGGGCCTCGGCATCATCGAAAAATCCGGGCGCACGCCCGAAGGCGCTCACCAGGTCAAAAACGTTATCGCCGAGATGGGCGGAAAAAACGCCATCATCATCGACAGTGACGCCGATTTCGACGCAGCCGTGTGGCCCGTGATCCAGTCGGCATTCGGCTATATGGGACAGAAATGCTCGGCCGCCTCGAGATTGATCGTTTTGGAGGAAAATTACGACAAGTTCGTCTCTAAATTTAAAGACGCGGTGGAGACGCTGATATGCGGTCCCGCCGAAGACTCGCGCAGCGACATCGGGGCCGTTATCGATGCTGGAGCCAAGGAGAAGATCGAAAAGTACATCGAAATTGGCAAAACCGAAGGCCAGCTTCTGACCCGGGGCGCCGCGGCCGAAGGACCCGGGCATTTTGTTCCCCCCACCGTGTTCACCGATATTACTCCTGACAGTCGTCTGGCCCAGGAGGAAATTTTCGGTCCCGTGGTGTGCATCATCAAGGTAAAAGATTTCGCAGAAGCCCTGAAAGTGGCCAACGGCACTCAGTACGCACTTACCGGCGGCCTGTTCTCGCGCAGCCCGGCCAATATCGAACGCGCCTGCAGGGAATTTATGGTGGGAAGCCTCTACATCAACCGGGGGATCACCGGCGCCATGATGAAACGCCATCCGTTCGGCGGTTTCAAAATGTCCGGCGTCGGCTCAAAGGCCATGGGACAGGATTATCTGCCTCAGTTCATGTACACCCGCACGATCGTGGAAAATACGTTTAGAAGCGGGTTTGCGCCGATGAAGGATGACACCTCCGCAAAATAAAACAGCCGCAGCCAAGCATAGATCAGCGCCGCCTCTGGCCGCCCAGTCTGATCGTATAAGAAACTTTTATGTTTTGGTGAAAAATTCCAAATCGCAAATAACAAATAAGTCACAATGACCAAAATTCAAAATAATAAACCTGTTTGGGTCATTGGATATTGATATTTGGGATTTCATTGGAATTTGGTGCTTGGAATTTGAGATTTCTGAATACCTCAACACCCGGGATAGTATTTCTAAAGATTACCCTTCTATTGGGCATAGTACCATTAAGGATCATATGAGACGCCAGGGAGAAGACGATGGAATTGAGAGCTATACATGAAAAATGTTCCGGCTGCTGTACCTGCCGGCTGGCCTGCGCCTTGGAAAACCACCGGGAGGTAAACCCCGGTCTGGGGGTATTGCGCATCGAGGGACGATTCCCGGCGCCGGGAGATTACCGGATACACCTGTGCGACCAGTGCGGGGCCTGCGCGGAGGTCTGTCCGGTCGAGGCGATCGGTGAGGATGAAAACGGCGTCTACCGGATCGACGAAGACATTTGCACGAGCTGCATGCTTTGCGTGGACGCCTGCCCGTACGACGTCATTGTCGAAAACAACCGTACATCCATGCCGATCAAATGCACCAATTGCGGGGCATGCGTCGACGTCTGCCCGAGAGACGCTATTGTCACTGTGCAAGGGTCACGGTAAGAAATAATTCCACACGATTGCGCCGGATTATGGTTTGTCTACAAGGCACATCCACTTGCGCATATCGGGATATGTGTGGGTGGATGTAACCCAGTAGACGGGCCATAAGACAAGCAAGAGTTGGAATTATTTTTTGCCGGGGCCCTAAGTCAATATTGAGGAGAATACAATGACCTTG
>JBDNAO010000168.1:0-4395 GCA_039768375.1 Desulfobacterales bacterium
TCTTTCGCACTGAGTTCAGACATGTAAATACTCCTTTCTTTAAGATAAATTGGATTCGCGTTAAATGAGGTTAACCTGCAAGTGATTTGAGCTGTTCCACAAAATCCGGGAACAGTTTAAATAGCGGATGGTTCGGATCCTTTGGCAGCCGTTTGGTTTCGGCAAAAGCGGCCGTGGCCAAAAAGGCTTCCGCCTCTGCCACTGCCGGCAGGATGCGCGTTGCGCCCGCCATGGGACCGGAAAAGATCATGTCGTGAAAAAAGAAGGCTGACAGGGATTCCAGGGCCGCATCGGTGGCCGACCATCCCTTGAACTGCCACATTTCTTTGAAGCGGTTCAAATCCATGTAGGAGCCGTTGCTCGGTGCACTGGCGGTGGGGAAGCCCCATTTTTCCTTGATCATTTTGTTGGCGATGCCGCAAAAAGCCGTGGCCGGTCCGTTCATTACCGAAGTGTCCACGAAGATACTCTCGAATTTGGCGCCCACCTTGTCAATGGCATCCAGCAGTTTCTGAGTTCCGGTGATGCGTCCACTGGGCATTTGGTCTTCCTGGTCAAAGGCCACCAGGAGGACATGCTTCACGCCGATCTGGGCAATTTCACGAATCTCGGTTTCCAGGTCTTTTTCCCAAACCGTCAGGCTGTTGTAAAACATCCGGTCCAAAAGACCCTTTTCGGCACAATAGGCCGCCCCCGCCAACTTGGGCTTCATCACCCAGGCGTCGATACAAAAGGGCATCTTGCTGGTAGAACTGACGAAATCGATAAATAATTTGAACTCATCGCCCGTGTTGGCTACGATGTCCGCCATACCGGGCACTCCTGTCTCCTCGGTCAACCGTTCCTGGGTCTTCAGCAGTTCTTCGGCCTTTTTTTCATCGAAACCTTCTTTGCGCTTGCCTTTGAACACCTTGTCGCCCTTCTGAAAAATGGAGCTGACACAAACACAAGGATACTCGCCGGGTTGTCCGCCGAATTTAACCCCTCCAACCTCGCACACCTTTTGATCGGTGCTGATTTGAAACATCATAACCTCCTCTTTCTTGAAATGTTAATACAAAAAATTGTGAGTTATTGCCTAAATCGTCTGCCCCTGACTGTATTGATCCGACCTATTAGTAAATTACAGGTCGTGTGAATATCGTCCAAAAGTTGATTTTCGAAGGGAATACAGATGATTTTAGAAATGGCGATGGCGTTTCGCTCACTCGGTAGGTATTTTCATCCTGAACTGATCGGTTCCAGGTTCAGCTTAAATACTCAGATTACAATGCCGGATCGACCAGACCCAGCTGGATGGCAAAGTGGATCAACTTGACGGGCGACTCGATGTTCAGTTTTTCCATTATATTCGCCCGGTGGGATTTGATGGTGCTGATACTGACGCACAGCATATCGGCGATCTCTCTGGTGGAGTGCCCTTCGCCGATTAGCTGAAAAACCTCCCGCTCCCGATTGGAGAGCTGATTGTACCGTTCAGCGATGGACGAGCATTTGCGGTTGGGTGAGCGGTATGTTTCCATCAGGACTTTTGAGATCGTCGGGCTCAGGAAGGTTTCATTTTTCATGGCGGAACGGATGGCCTTGATGATATCCCGTCCGCTGGAATCCTTCAGCAGGTAACCGGATACGCCGGTTTCCAGGAGCTCGTGAATATAGTGCTCATGGGAATACATCGAGAGGACCAGGATCTTCGTTTTGGGCAATTGCTTGCGGATTCTCTTGGCGGCCTCGATGCCGTTCATACGCGGCATGGCAATATCCATTATAACGATGTCCGGCTTGAGGGCCAGGGCTTGGTTGACCGCGGTTTGACCGTTGGTCGCCTCGCCGACCACCTTGAGATCCGATTGTTCCTCCAACAAACGGGCCAACCCTTGCCGTACGATGGTATGATCATCGGCGAGAAGAATTCGAACAGACTCGCTCATGGCGTGACTCCTCGTCTAAAGGAATTTCAATTCGAATCCGGGTGCCGCCCCCCGGTGAGCTGCGCAGCAAAAAAATGCCGTTAAGCAGGGAGGCTCGCTCCCGCATGCCGAGCAGTCCGAGGCTGCGCTTGTCTTGCCCTATGATCTCGGCGTCAAAACCGATGCCGTCGTCTTCGGCTAAAAATATGATCCTTGGATAGCTCTTGATGATGGCAAGATTAAAATTTTCGGCACCTGAATGCTTCAACGTGTTGGTCAGTGCTTCCTGGCTGAAGCGGTAAAGGACGGTTTCCCTGTCCGCGTCAATGCGGTGATCGAAGCCGATGATCTGAAAGTCAATCTCAAGGTTGGAATGTTTTTCAATTTCCTTTAAATACAGATTCAGAGCCGGTTCAAGACCGAGATCACTGAGAAGGGTGGGATGCAGATGGTAAGACATCCGCCTGATTTCAGAAGCGGTGCGTTGGACCATTTGCCGTATCTCACCGATTTCCTCCTTGAGGAGATCGGTGGCGGAATGCTTTTCCTCCAGGCGATCCAACCCCAGTTTCACTGCTGTCAATGACTGCCCGGCTTCATCGTGCAGCTCGCGGGCGATGCGGCGCCGTTCTTCCTCCTGACTCTGGAAAAGCTTTTCGGTCAGTTGCCGCAATTCCTGGCGGTGCTTTCGAATCGTGCCCATCATCTGGGTGTTTTCAATGGCCCCTCCAAGAAAATTGCCCAGCGATCCCATCAAGTGAATCTCGTGTAAACTCAAGACCCTGCCGCTTGGAACGCTCAGCCCGAAAAAGCCGATCGCTCTTCCCTTGAAGGTGATCAGAAAGCAGGTAAGGCAAAGATTTGTTTGACTTCCGGTTGCATGATACCTGATCTGAAAGGAGGGGAATGAGGTTTCGGGGGGTAAGTCGGAGTTATCTTCGATCAAATGCGTCATTAACAAGGTGTCATCAAAGACGATCTCCTCCATTTCTTCGGCGACCGCGTCGGGAATGTTGAATCTTGCCTGGAGCTTAATCCGCTTTGCTTCGTGGTCGATGAGGAAAAGTCCGCCTCGCTCGAGCCGCAGTACTTGGATGACCTTTTTTAGGGTTACCATCATGATATGGTTGTAATCCATGGTGTGATTCAATGCTACGGCAATGCTGTTGACGATGGATAGCTCCCGATTGCGTTGGCTGATGATTTCTTCGTTCATTTTACGCTGAGTGATATCCTTGATGATGCCTTCGAACTCTACTTCTCCGGTTTTTGCATTTTCATACATCCGGCTGGATATGAGTACATGCAACCGAGACTTGTCCCGATTTTTAAAATCAGCTTCGTAGTCTTTGACGAAGCCTTTGCGGGTAATGGTGGTCAGAAACTTGTCACGGTCGGCAGGGTTGCGGTACAGATCTCCAGCAGACAGCCGGCTCAGCAACTCATTCTTTGTCTTGTATCCCATCAGCTCTACGCCGGCCTGATTTATATTTATAATTTTGCCTTCAAGATTGGTAATATAGATCATATCGTGACTGCCTTCGAACACCCGCCGATACTTTCTTTCGCGCTTGACGACCTCTTCTTGCAGTCGCTTGATTTCGGTAATGTCCTTGAAAACTTCAAGCCCTCCGGTGACGTGGCCCAATGGATCCCGAAACGCCGATGTAGAGCAGATGATGGGAATTTTTTTACCCTCGATGTTGGTAATTTCATACTCGCGATTGTGAATATCCTGACCCTCCGCCACGGCCCGCTTCAGGGCACAATCATACTCGCAAATGGTGTTTTTGAAGACATCTTTGCAGTACATTCCCACGGCATCCTGGGCCGAAAAACCGGTAATTTTTTCTGCCGCCGGATTGAAATAGGTAATCCGCCACTCGTGATCGGTTGTGAATAGGCCATCGGGCAGACGATTTAGTATTTCGACATAGCTCTCCTCTTTCTGATAGATTCTTTCCAGGGTTTTCTCATGATAAAGCTCGAGCTGTTCGGCGACAAAGTTGTTCCATCCCTTGCCGTGGATTTCACTCCTGGCTTTAAAATACGAACAGGTCAGGCAGCACGCGAGCTTGTGATAAAAATCGTCGACGATTAAATCGGCACAATGGGTCTTTGAAATCAGCCAGCACTCTGAAAGCCGTTTCCCATGGGTTGGGCAGAGAACATTGGTGCATTGAAGCAGCTCCCAGCACGGCTGCTTTTCTGCAGCGCGTCGCTGCTCAGGGGAGATTTTAACGCGGTGATTTTCGAGCAATGAACTCACAGTATGGATCTCCCTTGGCCCGGCAGAGGGGTTCAGTCGCCAGGAAAGTAAAACACCCCTCCGGATAGCTTTCACCGTAAATTAAATCCATAAATGCTCCGGCCACACCCCGAAGCATGAAACATTTTCCCGAAGCGGCACGACCGTAGTCTTTCAGATACCCCTTGGCTTCATAAGAAGTCCCGGCACGGATGACCAGTTCCTCATGCGGGACCA
>JBDNAO010000169.1:0-2659 GCA_039768375.1 Desulfobacterales bacterium
ATCGCTCAGGACATGGCTCCGGCCGAGCGCAAGCAGGCCTACAACGCGCACGTTACCTACTGCACGAACAAGGAAGTTGCCGCTGATTTTCTGCGCGACCGGCTTCTCATCGGCACTCTTCAGGGGCTGCCGTCGGTGCTTCTCTCGCGGATGACCGGCGACCGCGGGGTTAGGATCGACCAACTGGTCCAGCGTGGGCTGGAGTGCGCTATCGTGGATGAGGCCGATTCCGTGTTCATCGATGAGGCCGTTACGCCGTTGCTGATTTCAGGAGAAGCCCCCAATCAAGACCAGATCGAAGCTTACAAACAGGCAGCCCGCTTGGCCGGCACGCTTGTTCCTGCGATCGATTTTCGGATCAACCGGCAGTATCGCGAGATCCATCTGACACCGGCCGGAAAACAGCGCCTGGCCGAACTGGCGGAACCCCTGGGGCGACTGTGGATGGGTTGCAGGCGCCGGGAAGAGTTGGTTTCACAGGCGCTTGCCGCCGGCGCGTTCTTTACCCGGGACAAGCAGTATGTCGTCGATGACGGCAAGGTGGTCATCGTAGACGACTTCACGGGTAGACTCATGCCCGACCGCACCTGGCGCGACGGTCTGCATCAGGCGGTTGAGGCCAAGGAAGGGCTCGAGATCAACCTTCCGAAAGAAACTTACGCCAGAATCAGCTTTCAACGTTTTTTCCGCCTCTATCGGAAACTGTCCGGAATGTCGGGTACAGTCGCCGAGGCGCAGGCGGAATTATGGGGGATTTATCGGTTGCCGGTGGTCTCCATCCCGACCCATCGACCGTGCCAACGGATTGTCATGCCGGACCGGGTGTTCACGACCGCCGCTGCCAAGTGGGAGGCGGTGATAGCGGAAATCGGCGGCGTTCATCGGACCGGGCGCCCGATTTTGGTCGGAACGGGCGGAATTCGGGAAAGCGAATATCTGAGCGGCCTGCTGGCAGCCAACGGTTTGCCGCACCGGCTGCTGAATGCCATGCGGCAGGCGTCCGAAGCCCAGGTTATCGCGGAAGCCGGCCAAATGGGGCAAATCACCGTGTCCACGAACATGGCCGGGCGCGGGACGGACATAAAGCTCGGCGCCGGCGTCGCGAAATTGGGGGGGCTGCACGTCATCGCAACCGAGCGTTTCGATGCACGACGCATCGACCGGCAGCTCTTCGGCCGCTGTGCGCGGCAAGGGGATCCCGGGAGCGCACAGGCTTTCATCAGTTTGGAAGACGAATTACTTCAGAAGCATACCCGTATGATTATTCTTGCCTTTAGGCGAAATTTTTGCAATAATAACAATGAAATATCCACTTTTTTATGGCGACGTTTGACTGGCGCCGCACAGTGCCGGGTCGAACGTGTCTCGTTCCGTCTGCGCAGAGAAGTTCTCTCCGCAGACAACTGGCTTGACCACCACCTTGGATTTGCAGCCAATGACATTTGACGGATTCGCAAGCCTTGATCTCGAACGTTATACGAAACACTCATGGCCCTGCGGGCCGCCACGGGGCTTGAAAATCCTACTGATCGGTTCCCCGTTCTGAGTTCAGCGTTCAAAGATTTAACCAACCCTGAACCCGGAACCCTGAACCTTTCAACCGACATTCTTTTTTCGTGTTAAACCGTAGGGCTTGTGATTTTTTGCAAATCATCAACTTCAGATGGGGATAATCTTTAACATGCTGGTAACACACAAGGTTTTCGCATCGTGCTTCTTGACCGTACTGCTTCTCCTGGGCACCCTGACCGCGGTGGGCGCTCAGGACGGACAACCGGCCTCAAAAATCGGAATTGTGAGCGACACCGGCGACGGCGAGCCTCAGCCGATGGCGGGGCGGTTTTCCATTCAGGTGGGCGCCTTCAGAGAGCTGTCTGAAGTTGACAGAGAACTGTCACGGCTCAGAGAAAAGAAGATCGCTCCGTTTTACCGGTACGAGGACAGCGGCAAGAAGGGGATGTGGTATCGCGTTTACGTTGGCACCTATCCAACCGAAGAAGAAGCCCGCGAAGCTGCCGGGCAGCTGATACGGCAGGGTGTTGTTGGCTCTTACCTGCTCCGGAAAGTGGATGCAAGCGGGGAGTGTCTTTTCTCGGTCGATCGGGAGAAAAAAAATCTTCTACGAGCCGACCTCAAGACGGAAGAAAAAAGAGCGCCTGCCCCAATCCACCAATCCGGCCAAGATCCACAAGAATCCGGAGCGCGGCCGGCGAAATCACCCCTGGATGGTTCCTTGAAACAGGCGCAGGCGGCATCCGGATCGAATCCCAAGCTGTCCGAAGGTCTGGTGACGGAAATGACGCCTGTCCGCCTGTCCCTTCTTGATGCCATCCGATTCAGCCTTTCGGGAAACCGGGGGATCGACGTTGTCGCCTATGAACCGCGGCAAGCGCAGGAGGAAGCCAAAGGCGCCCAATCGGTTTACGATCCGCTGTTGTTCTCTGACGTGTCATTTTCCCGTGATCCGAACCTGGAGAGCAGTGTGACGGATATTGTTACCGAGGATAATGGAATCACCAGGACCGGCATCCGAAAACCGCTGGAGACAGGGGGCAGCCTGTCAGCCTATCTGGAAACGAGATATGGCGATTTGAACAATGCCCAGTTCGATAGAGTATACAAAAACCTCTTTGCCCCGACCCTCGAGCTGCGACAACCG
>JBDNAO010000170.1:0-6116 GCA_039768375.1 Desulfobacterales bacterium
AAAGGTCAACGTTAGAATAGCAATCGGAATGTATTGGTTGGCAGTCATTAATCATCTTACTTTTTATTGATACGCAGGTCGGGAATGACGTCCTGATGAAAATAAAACTGCTGAACGGTGGCGATGACGATGGCTGTCGTCCAGCCGAACATGATGATCCCGATGGCGGCTTCGCACGACGCCAGCAGACGCCAGTTCGGATCGAGTACGATTTCGCCGTAACCCAGGGTGGTGAAGGTGACCATCGAAAAATAGAGCGCCGGTTCAAAACCATCGATGGCCCCCAGCGCCTGGTAGGCAACCGCCCACAGGGTCACCTCCGCGACCGCGATAAGAAACATGAGCAGAACGATGTTGCTGACGCGAAACCAGGGGATATAGAGGGGCCTAATGAACCGGCGCATCAATTTGTCACCGCGGTCCAAGCGGGAAAGGTTTAATGCCAGGATCATCCCCCCGGCGTGGAAACCGGTGGTCAGAACAATCAATACGATCATGATGAAGAAATTGACCCACACCTTAGTTTCACCTCCCGGCCCGTGGCGGCCGCTGTGAAATGGCTGCATCTTTCAAGTAGGATCTATTGCGCTTCTCTCTGGCTGGCCGCCGGGGAGACAATGCGGTACAAGGTGGCATACAGCGTCGGGACCAGGAGGACCGTCAGGCATGTACCGAACATCAGGCCAAACATCATGACCAGTGCCATGGAGACCCAGAATGCGTCCTGGACCAGCGGCATGACGCCCAGGATGGTCGTGGCCGCGCCCAACACCACCGGGCGGACCCGTGACATTCCGGCAGCCACCGTGGCGTCGTAGGGCTTCATGCCGCCGGCTTGGTTGGCCTGGATTTCATCGAGCAAAACGATGCTGTTTTTGATCATCAAACCGACCAGGCTCATGGCGCCCAGGAGTGACATGAATCCGAAGGGCGTCTGGGTCGGCAGCAGGATGGCGGTAATCCCGATCAAAGCAAAGGGTACGGTCAGGCCCATGATCAGCGCCGGGCGGACGGCATTGAACAGGGCCACGATAATCAGTGTCATGACGACCATCGCCGGGACCATTCCCGGTATCAACGACGTCTGCGCCCGCATGGTACTGTCGTATTCACCATCCCAATGGAGATCGTATCCCGGCGGCAATTCCATGGCCTTGAACTGGTCGATGACGCCGGCGCGCAGGGTCGGATAGGTTACGCCGTCCGGCGAGGCCTGAACGGCGACTTGCCGACGCCGGTTGAACCGTGTGATGATGGGGTCTTCCCATTCGAGGCGAATGCCGTCTGTGACCTGTCCCAGCGGAACGCTGTCTATGGCGAAAAAAGGCACCACCCGGACAAGATCGAGTTCTGCCGCAGCCCGCTGCCGATTCGACTCGGCATCACGCGCGATCATGGGCAGCAGGTCGTCGCCCTCGCGGTACAGGCCGACGGGCGTTCCGTCGAAGGCCCGCCGGGTCGCCTCGGCCACATCGGCGCGCGACACCGCCGACCAACGGCCGCGATCCTGATCGTAATCGACAACGACCTTCTGAACACGCTGGCGCATGTCGGTGCGAACTTGCTTGGCCAGCGGGCTCTGCCTTAAAATGTTCATGCCTTCCTCGCCGAGACGGCGCAAGGTGTCCAGGTTCGCTTCGGCCGGGCCGCTGATACGCAGTTCGAACGGCCAGGTGTCTCCCGGCCCGACGGTGTACTTGCGAACGCGCGTCAGGATTTGCGGGAATTGCTCATTCAGCCAGGATTCGTAATCTTCCACCAGGGGGTTCACCTCGGCAAAGGTCGGGGTGTTCACAATCAACTGGGCGAAGGAAGAATAGGGGAATTCCGGGTCCACCGGCAGATAGAAACGGGGGCCTCCCGACCCCATGAAGGTGCCGACGTCCTTGACCCGGGAATCGGCCAGCAAACGTTCTTCGATGGCCTTGAGGTCTTTTGACACCTGCTGGATAGGCGTGCCCTGGGGCGCCCAGTAGTCGATCATGAACTGGGCGCGTGTCGAGTCCGGAAAAAACTGTTGGGGCACCCCCCTGAAACCGAATGCCGCAAGGCCGAGCACAATCACCAATGACGCGATCGTCAGCACGCGTTTGCGAATAGCCGTCTCGAGCACACGGCGATAGATGCGGAAAAAACCCGAATCGTAGGGATCGCTGTTGCCGCCACCGGTGTCACTCTTTTTGGGTGGCTTGAGCATCGCCATACAATTCATCGGGGTCATGGTCAAGGCGATCAGCCAGCTCAGGATCAGCGAGATACCGACCACGATGAACAGGGTTCGACCATACTCTCCGGCGTCGGCATTGGCCGCGAACACCGGGTAGAAGGCCATCACGGCGACGATGGTCGCACCCAGCAGGGCCAGCCCGGGGGTGGCCGCACTGTCGATGGCGGCCTCTTCGGGTTTCATGCCCTTCTTCAGGCGTACCACGTAGTTATCGGCCACAACGATGGCGTTGTCCACCATCATGCCCAGGGCCACCACCAGTGCGCCCAGTGACACCCGCTGCAGGTTGATGTCCATGATTCTCATGACCACGAAGGTGCCCAGGATGGTGACAATCAACGCCCAGCCGATCACCAGTCCTACCCGCCAGCCCATGGCCAATGCCAGGACAACCAGAACAATCACTACCGCCTCGGCCAGGTTGATCACGAAACCGCCGATGGCTTCGTCCACCAGGTCGGACTGCCAGGTGAACTTGCTGACTTCGATCCCCGCCGGAATCTGGGGCAGCAGCTCCTCGAGCCGGGCGTCGAGCGCCGCGCCGGTCTCGAGGATGTTGCCGCCGGACACGTTGGCCAGTTGCAGGGCCAGGGCTTTCTTTCCCTGGAATCGCATCATCTGGACGGGGGGCTCCAGGTACCCCTGCCGCACGGTGGCGACATCCTTGATGCGAATCAGCTCATCGGCCCGAACTTTCCCGGCGCTGCCGCCACGGGTGGAACCCGTGGGGGTTGATTCCTCCAGGCTGCGGGAGAAAAATTCGCTGGCCCGGCCCGCGGTCAGCACGATGTCGGCCAGCGATCGGCGGATGGCCAGATTGCCGATCTCTTCCGGGTTCTTGAATTCGCCGCCGGTCTCCATTCTCAGTCTCAATCCGCCGACCTCGAGATTCCCCCCGCTGACGACCATGTTTTGCAGTGCCAGTGTGGCCAGCACGTCTTCGCGGCTGACATTGAAGGTGGCCAGTTGCGTCTCGGAGATGTCCAGGTAGATCACCTTGGGTTGCAGTCCCCACAGGTCCACCCGCGACACGCCGGGCACCACGCTCAGCTCTTTCTGAATGGCCTTGGTATAGTCTTCCAGTTCGGCATAGGAAAATCCCTCTCCGGTCACCGCCAGCACAAATCCGAACACAAAGCTGAAATCATCCATGATGTCCGGATCCAGCACGCCGGGAGGAAGGTGCGGGCGGACATCGTTGACCTTGCGGCGCATCTCGTCCCACACCTGCGGCAGTTTGTCGGCCGTGTATGTCTGTTTCATGTCGACCTTGATGATCGACAGGCCCGCGCGGGAAAACGAATACAGCGTATCGAGCTGGGGCATTTGCTGAATGGCCTTCTCGATGGGATCGGTGACTTCGAGTTCGACCTCCTTGGGCGATGCACCCGGATAGGCGGTCATAATAACCGCCGTCTTGACGGTGAAATCGGGGTCTTCCAGCCGGCCCATGGTGAGATAGCTGAACAGGCCACCGACGACGGTCAGGCCGACGATGAAGTTGACGAGAACGGGTTTGCTCAGGGCGAATCGGGTTAGGTTCATTGTGCGTCCCCTTTGTTGATGACACGTACCTTCTGACCATCGGTCAGGGCTTGCACGCCGGCGGCCACGATCCACTCGCCCGGATTCAGACCGCCGGTCACGAGAACGCCATTTTCGGCCAACGCACCGGTTTTGACTTCGCGACGCTGCACGGCATCGCTTTCGATGATCCAGACATAACTGCGCTGGGTATCCGTGCCCGCAAACAGGGCCGTCGACGGCACGTGAATGCCGGTTTTTTCACTCTCGGGCACCTTCACCTGAAAAGCGGCTTCTCCGGCCATTCCGGGCAGGATCTTGCCGCCCTCCGGTGGTTGCTCCATGGTGATGGTCAACGGATACGTGTGCGTTGCCTGACTGGCCTCGCGACCGATTTCGGAAATGACCGCCGGCACTTCGACGTTGGGAAGCGCATCGAATCGCACCCGAATGTCGGTCACGTAGTCGGCATAGCCAATCAGATTTTCCGGCACCGAAACGGTCATTTCGATACTCGAGGGATCCAGCAGTCTCAGGATCGTCTGCTTGGCAACCACGGTTTCAAAGTTCTCCACATAGGTTTCCACGATCTCGCCGCTGAACGGTGCCGTGAGCCGGGTGTAGCCGAGGCGGTCGCGCATGGTTTGGGTGTCGGCCTGGGCGCCAGCGATAGCCGACCGGGCTTCGTCCCTAGCCGCCAGGCCCTGATCCACGGCGCGTTGACTCACCGCGCCCGGATCTTCTTTGCGGGCCTTGCTGAGTCGCTTGAAGTCGGCCTCGGCCTGTCGGTAACTGGCCTGGGCAGCGCTGAGCATCGAGCTGGCGTTGTTCAACCGGACTTGGAAATCGTTGGGGTCGATACGCGCCAGCAAATCGCCGGCTTTGACGGAATCGCCTTTATTGACCGGTAGTTCGATCAGCGGTCCTGAAACCCGAAATGACATGTTGACCTCCTGCCCGGCGGCCGCGCGTCCCGGAAAGGTGCGCTCGGCCAGGTCATTGGGGCCGCTGACTTGCATGGCCTTGACGGCCTGCGCCGGTTTCGGCTTGGTGGGCTCTTCGGCGCAGCCGGCGAGAAGGAGCAACGTAACCACCAGTACACTGGTTAAGCCGCGTATCATCGTTGTGGATTGCAGTGATCGTTTCATAAGTGTCGCCTTTTCGTAAAGGTTGCCTGCCTGTCTCATCGGTCCGGTGCCCGCCAACGCCCGCGTTCGGCCTCCGGTACGGGCTCGACCGCACCGGCTTCCAGCAGGTCGCCCCAATTGGTCCGTTCGCGCATGGCGTCCTTGGCGTCAGCCGGTATGAAGTCCTCTCCCTCACGGATTTGCCAGCCGCCGCCGAGGGCGCGGTAAATGTCGATCAGGTTTCTTGCGACCCGGCCGCGGGCGTCCGTCAGCCGACCCTCCTGGAGCTCCAATGCCCGCTGGGCTGTCAGCACCCGGGTAAAGTCGGCGATGCCGTCGCTATAGCGGACGAGCGCCAAGTCTACCGCGCGCCGGGCCGTTTGAGATGCACCTGCGAGTAACGCGACCTCCTCCTGGGCTCGTAGAAACCCGTTCTGGGCGTTCTCCACCTCCCGAAGCGCATTCAGCAAGACAGCCTCATAGTTGGCCAGGGCCTGCTGAAAGCGTGCATCGTTCGCCCGAACCCGGTTCTTGATGCGACCGAAGTTAAGGATGTTCCAGCTAAATCCAGCACCGAAGAGTCCAGCGACACTGCCACCCTTAAAGAGGTCACTGAGGTCCTCGGCGGCATAACCGATGGTGCCGCCCAGGCGGAAACTCGGATAGAGCTCCGCCTTGGTGATGCCGATGCGGGCACTCTGGAAGGCTGCCAGGTACTCTGCCTGCCGTATATCGGGGCGGCGTCGCAAGAGATCCGCCGGCAGTCCGACGGCCACCGATGTCGGCGTCGCCGGGATGTCGGCGGCCCCGCCAATGATCGTGCGCACCTCGCCGGGAGCGGCGCCGAGCAGCATACTCAATGCGTTTTCCACCTCCCTGAGCGCGGCTTCCAGGCGCGGAATCGAGGCCTCGGTGTTTTTGAGCTGCACCTCAGCCTGGACCACGTCCAGTTCCGAGGCCAATTCGTTGCGGCGGCGCACGTCGGCTATTTCAGCGCTACGCCGCTGTATGTCCGCATTGCTGCGGGCCACTTCCAATTGTTGTTCCAGGGTGCGCAGCAGGATGTAGGCCGACGCAAGCTCGCCGGTCACCGTCACCAGCACCGTATCGTAGGCGGCAATCTGGGCGGCCAGGCTGGCATCGGCGGCTTCGACAATGCGGCGGAACTTGCCCCAGAAGTCCAGTTCCCAGACCGTGCCGAATCCGAGGCGATAATTGGAGAAATCGGTCTTTACCCC
>JBDNAO010000018.1:0-7763 GCA_039768375.1 Desulfobacterales bacterium
AGAGAACCGCCGAACACAAACCACTGAATCGAGACAGGAGAGGTATATTCTAAAAAGGGTCTGTGACGCTAACTTATTGATATTAAATCAATAAAAACATTAAATTTTTTGCTTGACAGGATGAATACAGGATGTCCCTGTCATCTAGACGTCCCTGTCATCCTCCAGATCGACACTCCCCAACCCCGACTGCAGGTATTGACGCTACTTTAAAAGACAAGCGTGCCAACTCAAAAAATCGGCTCGATACCCTAAACGTGGCAGTGGTCCATGTGTTCACTGACATGATTGGCAAACCCGACACCTGCCTCCTTGCAGACCACATAGGCGGCATTGATACCCGCTTGCTTCAGGGTCGAAATATCTTCTTCATAGTGGACACATGCCGCGATTTGGCCCGGGTAGCCGTTTTCTTTCAGTTGGCGGATGGCAAACACACTCGCCCGGGGATCCGGCAAGGTCATCATGATGATTTCGAGGCGGGAGGAAGAAGGTTCGACTCTTTCCCAAAAATCGCAGTCGGCGGCATCGCCGTGGACCACGTGACGACCCTGTTGGCAATGGTTTCGGACCGTATCGGCGCAAAAATCCAACCCGATGATCACCTCACCGGACCTGCGCCGCATCTCGTCATAGGCGGCCGTTCCAATCTCCCCCATTCCGATAACTGCGATGCGGGCGTCTCCGACACCGATGGGACTCTCATCGGGCAAGCGTTCGGCCGTCTCGAGCCGCTTGAGCTGTGGGGACCAGCGTGCGTAAATTGCGTGGGCAAAGGAATTTGCAGGAGCTGCAATAATGAACGTCATGGACAGGGCGATGGCCAGAATGACCAGCCATTCGCTGCCGATCCAGCCGTTGGCGACGCAAATAGCGCCGACGATCAGACCGAATTCGCTGTAATTGGCAAGGCTCAAAGAGGCCAGCATTGCGGTCCTTGCCCGTAGCTTGAACCGGGTCAGGAGGACAAAGAAAAGGATGGCTTTAAGCGGCATCGCAAGGGTTAGAAGAAATGCAATTCCCAGGGATGTAATGGTTGGCGAGCCGGAGATGCCAATGCTTAAAAAGAAGCCAACCAGAAAAAGGTCTTTGAAACCGAGAAGCTTATCGGCCAGTTCGGATGCCGATGGATGGGCGGCAATCAGCATTCCGATTATCAGGGCACCCAGGTCCCCTTTCAACCCCACCCACTCGAACCCGTAATACCCGGCGGCGGTCATAAAAAACCCAAACAGCATCAGCAACTCGCCGTGACTGCAGCGTGCGATAAATTTAAACAGCAGCGGTCGTATCAAAAAGAGACCAGCGATGAGGAGCACCGCCCAGGGGCTGGGAGTTTTTCCTGCGGACACCGCCAGAAAGACCACGGCAATAATGTCCTGCATGATCAGAATCCCGATGGCTGTACCGGCGTAGCGGGAGCTCATCTCCCTTTTTTCTTCAAACACCTTGACGGCAAAAACCGTGCTTGAAAAGCTCAGGGCGAACGCGATGAAAAGGGAAAGTTTCCAACCCAGAAGACGAAACATGGAAATACCGGTCACCGCGAGCAATACAATCCCGATTTCAAGGACGACGACCGTGATCAACATGTGTAGGGTTGCACCCGCCCAGACTTCGGGTTGGGCCAGGGTTTTCAACTTCAGCTTGAGGCCGACCGTGAAAAGGAGCAGGGTAACGCCCAAATCGGCAATTGCCGATAGCGGCTCCCCCCCTTCGACACCGAAACTGTTTAGGGCGAAACCGGCAACCAGGTATCCGACCATGGGCGGCAACCCGATTCTGCTGGCCGCCGCTCCGAAAATAAACGCGGTGGCTATCCAAATGGGATCCATTAGATGGTGCTCCTTCATAAGCGAAATTTCGAAGATGAAAATGCCCGTGTGGGAGCCTGCTGTATTCGAGCGCTGATTGACTGTGCCCGCCGAAGCAACGTGGAACACGGGAAAAAAGACAAGTCGGATCGTGTATTTTTTTCTTTCCGACCTCCCTAGGTCTCTACTTGTTCTCGCCCTCCAGGGGTGGAAGACGTCCGCCCAGCTCGTGGACCAGGCGCTTGAAGTCGGGGGCTGAAAAGAGTATTTTTCCGGCGACGGCGCGCAGCCGGTCGACTTGTTCTTCCGGCAGGTTCAGGGTTGTGGGAACGCTGGAAAAATAATTTCGTTCTTCGGTGTCTTTTAGTGCCTCGAACCCGACTTCGATAATAAAAATTTCCGGCGGGTTGTCCGTTCGCTCGCCCCGCTTGACCTTTTCCCGCTCCTCTTTCAAAAAGTCGCGCAGGAGGTGCAGCGTCTCGTAATTGTATCGCTTGATCATGATCGACGATGTGATGCCTATGGTATCCAGAAGGCCCGGCAGACCGCCCAACAGCCCCCATTCATTTATTTTTCGGGTTTCGGCATTGACGATGATAAAGGCGATTCTCTTGGTATCGACAATGCCGAGGTCGCCGAATCCCTCCTGCACCCCGCGTACGGACATGATTTCAGTGACACCCCGAATGCCGAGATTATCGGCAATCCCCCCGTCGAGCAGGTGGATAAAAGGCTTTACCTCGGAATCGGCCAACGTGTTGAGCTGCTTAGCTGTTTGGAACTGTCTGGAGGTCACATCCCGCTCGGCCAAGGCGCTTGTGATCCACTCCGGTGTTTCGTAGTCGCATTGGCCGGCATAATTTTTCAGAATAATCGGCCCGAAGGGTCCGGGAAAGGCGGCGGATGCCGCAACGGCACGAGAAACGGGAAAATTTATCCAGTCCGAACAGGTGAATTTGAAACGCCAGAGCGTGAAAGCGAAATACTGGCCGTCGATGATGTCCGTCGCCTGAATCAAAATGGCCGGGCCGTCGGTTCGTATGTCACCGAGAGTGGCGCCGTCAAACAGCAGATTGTCATAATATTCCGCAGCCAGGTCGCTTCTTCCAAAGGTGGGGCTCCAGAGGCGCATCCAGTTGTAGGGGTTGAAAAGCACCCGGCTGATGATGGCGCGGGTGACGTTTTTTAGAAGAAACCGCTGTTTATAATCCTGGAACATGCGGTCACCGTGAAGGCCGTAATAGGCGGCGGTGAAACTGCCCCCGGATACCGAAGAGATAATATTGACCTCATCGAGCAGTCGGCGGGGGCCGTGAGCCGCCTGATTTTCCGTTGGGCCGGCCGGGGGCAGTTCGACCCGGGCCAGTGCTTCGAGCACCCCATAAGAAAGAGCCGCCGCGCGGGTGCCGCCCCCGGAAAAAGCCAGCACTAGCAGAAGCTCTTTCGATGCCTGAAGCCGCTCTTCGATCGCCGCTTTCCGGTTGTTTAACTCCGCCACGGCCGACACCTTCTGATTGACGGGGTAATGGGCACATGCGCCAAGCAATAGCGTCACAATGACAATCATGGCGCATTGCATGGGACCGTGTGTGTTTAGTGCGAACATATTGAATAAAATTCCTATTGATTTAGCTCAAAACAATTTTATACTCCGGCTTTTGGAGTATAACCATGACAAAAAAGTATCGAGAACGTAGTTTGCTTGAATTTCAAAGAGAGTTTTCTACCGAAGAAGCCTGCACTAAGCACCTGAGGAAAATGAGATGGCCTGATGGATTTGAATGCCCCAGGTGCGGACATCGCGAGGCTTGGCTTATACGTAGCCGAAAGATTCTGGATTGGGAGTCCGGGCTGTCCGTCAGCGAGTCGGTTTTGTCGTCCGAAAGTTTAAACCCGGTAAAACTTGCCACCATGTTGCTCTTATAGTTAATGTAGCCGGCTCCCGGCCGGACAAACCCACTGAATCCGGATTCTTTGGGGATCGGTTCCAAGGCCGTTGCGAGATTGGCCCCAAATAACAACAATACGGATAGAGCCCCCAAAGTAACAAAACCTGTTTTGCCCATCGACTCCCTCTTTCTGTTAAATATTCAAATCCACTTCGGATCGATAGGTGAGACCGAATCGGGAATCGACCCAAGGCGTCAGCAATACGCCCAGGTTGAAGCCGTACGCCACATCGTCGTCTTCGAACTTGAGCTGCCCGTCAGACAGCCCTGCTTGTCCCGGAACGGCGCTGTTGTTGATGGCGGACTTTTGCTCGAGTTCGGCATAGAGCACGCTGAAGCCCGCCCCTAGCGACAACCAGTTGTTTACCCGGTAACCCACACCCGGGTTGAGGCCGAAGGTCAACAACTCAGCTTTGGTTGAATAGTAGCGACCCGCCCAGTCGTTGTCATACTCAACGCCCAAACCGAAATAAGATGCGGCACTGATCCCCAGCCTGAGATCATCGGTGACGCGATGAACGTAATGAAAGCCACCGCCCGGGACAAATCCTCCGGCATTGCCGCCGTCACCGCCGCCGAATCCGGACACTTCGGTGTCGAACTCGGCATCGACATAGATCCCCAGGAAGGCCGCGAGCATCTGTGAGCGCTCCAGGCGGGTCATGCCGGCCGGATTGATGCTGGCTGTGGAAGCGTCAACGGCCAAGGCCGCCCGTCCGGCAGCGGCGGTGCCTAAATCCGGCGCGGCCGCCAGTTCATAAAACCAGACCCCTCCGCCCCACGCCGATGATACAAACATACTGATACTCAGCATTACGAAGAATGCACATTGATATATCCGACGCATAATAATAGTTTCCTCCCGCGGTAGGTTGAAGGATGGTCATGACTTTTAAGTGCGGGGACGTCAAATTATCAAATCCGCTGATAACTGTGCTTTTTTATTTCGGAAACAGGAACTGTAATTGGAACCTTAATTGCCAATCCGCACCATTATCCGGTTTTTCAACATTGTAAAATGCTTGCATATTGAAATTCATAGGCTGTTTACCAATTCGGAAGATTTTGCCGATCCCTCCCCCAAAAGGTATGGTCCATTCATCGCCGCTGTCCGCCTCCCAGTTCGCTGTTATGATGGGCGCACTGACCAGGTACCAGCCATCAGCCATGTTGTAATTGACAAAGTACTGCCAGCTGAATAAATTGACATCATTATCCCCGGAACCGGCAAAGGACCAGACGTTGCTGAACAGCGAACCTACGACCCAGTTACCGGGCATGGTCAGGGCTACAAAAGACGGACCAGCACCCCATTTATCCGGTCCCAGACGGTCATCGGTATTGGTGGGTATCAGGAGCACCGGCCCAACCCCCCAAATCCATTTGCCTGAGTTTTTTGGTGAAAAAAATGCGGTAAATGTCGTGTCGCCAATACCGAAATCCCGATCGGTGCCCGGTGCTGTTTCAGGCTGGGATACAACGGGGACGATGGTCCGGGTGATCAGGTTCCATTTGTCATTCAGAGCAAAAGGCCAGACCGGCTGGATGTTGAGGATGTTCTGGGTCTTTTCCTGGGGCCCGAATTTGAAATTGGTGTTGTTTTGAAACGGCAGGCTGATCATGCTGGCAACGGGATTCTGGGCCGCCCTGGCCAATTCTTCCTGAGCGTTCTCACCGGGTTCGATGATGCCGTCGCCATCTGCTTTGACATAGGGGGTGCTGCCGGGCTCTTCAGCCAAAGTATAGGACGGAGAAGCAACCCCTAAAAAAAGCAGAGTGAATATGGTAAAAACGGCAATAACTCCATAAGGGGTTTTCGGTCGACCATTACGCATGGTTTCTCCTCCTCGAGTATCATTTGTTCTCATTCTGTTGATGAGAGAATTGTGAGCAAGGCCCGCCCGATTTCCTGATGCCGCGGGCGGGCTTTGCCGGGACATTTGTTTGCTAAGAGCCTCCTTTTTGGGGACCAATCGACTTTCGGTTCAGCGGCTCGAAGTAGTTGAAGAATTTCTGGAAGTCCTCCAATTACCGATGGCATGACCTGTTAGATGATCTATTCATGAAGATTTTCATAAAAGTCTACTTCAAAATCATTGGAATCGACTTCCACATCTTTGGTTTTGGTGCCAGGCAGAATTTCAAAATCATTGGAAAAATGAACCAGAGTGGACGCAAGTTGTGTCAGCACCTCAACATTTCCTGTTGCGGTTGCTTCTCCATCTGCAATCTGATCTTTTATTGTTTTTTGACCGGTCATGGCCAAGGCCAGACCTGCACGCGGAATGGACAATGTCAGGTCCGCATCTTCGACCTGATAGCCCTTTATATTGGTTAATGTCGCATTGCTCATCTCGATGATGTATTTCTCACCATTGTCCGGGGTGATTAAATTGATTTTAAAGTCCATTCCTTCAGCCTTGTGGCTATCCACCATGATCCCGACAAACTCCAGGAACAGCCCGGTGGGCATTGCTTTGGCAAGATCAGGGGAGAATGTTGAAGCTGCCAGATCCTGCGACATCCCTGAGCGCAGTTCATAGGCGCCATTCAAAAAGACGTTTCGAAGTCCGGGATTTTCCAGCTGATAACCAAGCTGCTCATAGCAATCGGCTAACAAATCTTTGGCTTGCTGATTCTTCGGCTCAGCATAAACAAGCTTGTTTAATATCTCAGACGCTGCTTTATACTTTCCCTGATCATGTAATTCCTTGCCTTTCTTGATTATAGGTTTAGCGCCACCCATCATTTCAACATATAATGGGGCGGATTCCGAAGGTGAAAGCGGAATGATTGTTGCCGGATTCACATCCCAGTAGCCGAGAAAACGATTAATGACGGCACGGCTGTTATGCTCAGGTGAACCATGGTACCCACGGTTGTACCATTGATCACTGATGCTTTTAGGGGTTTTGTATACATTGTGCATTTCATTGATGGTTACACCCTGGTTGGCAAGGTGCAGCGTTTGGTTGTTGATATTGGCATAGAGATCTCGTTGGCCCCTTAACACCTCTTGAACCCTTTCATTTCCCCAACGGGGCCAATGGTGGGAGGCAAACATGACTTCGGCGTCAAAACCAAACAGATACAATGCCTCGTTAATGTATTTTGACCACGCCAGTGCATCACGCACGGGAGCGCCTCTCAAGGTATAAATATTATGAAAAACACCCGTGACATTTTCAGCCATCCACAGCGCCTTCCATTCCGGGATATAGGTGTTCATTTCGGCTGGGGCTTCAGTGTAGGGCGTGTTCTGAAAAACCATCTTTATGCCATCAACTGTATATTCCTCAACGTCTTTTGTAATATACTTGGTGGGTGCAATCAGGGTTACCGTACCTTTGGCCACGCCTTGTCCAAGCCCCTGCCCCACATACCCGTAAGGACTTTTCTCCAACAACAAGCCGTATTGATATTGGGCCCGGCGATTCATTGCCGCACCCGCATAAACATTCTCAGCAATAGCCTCTTCCATAAAATGAACCGGAGCTATTAATTCGACTTTGCCTGATTTGACATCGGCCTCGTCCACAAGCCCCCGGATACCGCCAAAATGATCGGCATGATTGTGCGAATAAACGACAGCAGAAACTCGTAGTTCCCCTAAATGTTCATCCAATAGTTCTTTTGCGGCACGCGCCACTTCAGCCGACATACAGGGATCAAATACAATCCACCCAGTTTTTCCTTTGGTAAAGGTGATGTTTGAAAGATCGAAATTACGCACCTGGTAGATCTTGTCAGGCAGCACCTCATAAAGACCCGTACGCATGTTAAGTTTTGATTGACGGACCAGCGATGGATGGATGCTGTCGAATTCTTCTTTCTCCGCCAGAAAATCGAACTCCTCGAAATCCCAGGCCACATGACCGGCATCGGCCATGATCTTCTTTGACTTCGGAGCGGCAATAAACCCTTTGTCGGCTTCCTCATAATCACGAGTGTCGCTAAAAGGCAAATCTGCTTTTGCCGCTTCGAGTATCTTTAAAGTGTG
>JBDNAO010000171.1:0-12285 GCA_039768375.1 Desulfobacterales bacterium
ATTTTGAATTTTGGTCATTGTGATTTGTTTGTTATTTGTTATTTGCGATTTGGAATTTTTGACCGTCACTTAAAAGTCTATTCTTCAATCAAACTGGATGCTTGCAGCCAGAGGAAGCGCTGAACGTTGAACCGGGAACCTTATGTGCATTCAATTGAGTCGCTTTAGGCAGTCGCGACACTTCAAAGATGACACGATACTAGGGTTCTCGTTATCACAGAGAATTGCTGTCAGAGGCCATTTCATGTTGACATTAAAGAATGCCTATGATTAGTTTCCAAGGTTTTGGTTATATCTGCTGTTTTCTGTCGAACCAGGGAGTTGAATCTCGGAATGGTGCCGGCAGGCCGTAATATTTTTTTATGAAAGAGAGCCCATAAATGAAGAGAACATTTCAACCGAGTACCCTCAAGCGCGCCCGAAAACACGGGTTTCTAAAGCGTATGTCCACTAAAAGCGGACGACGGATCATTAATCGACGACGGGCGAAGGGCCGGAAGCGATTGAGTGCTTAATCGGCAGAGGCTGTTCACACGGTGCCGGCTGTTGCGTAGGTCGATTGTCTGTCCGATGCGCATATCCGGCCGGATGTGACGTGGTATAGACAAAAATATTAAACATCAGAGTCATACTGGATATTGGGTGAATATTCTTTTCCGAAGTCTGCCCGAATATTAAAACGCCCGGAGTTCGTTCGCCTGTCGAAGAGCGGAGCCAAAATTCAGAACAGGCATTTTATTTTTTTGTATTCCAGGTCCCATCGGGAGTATTCGCGAATTGGTATCACGGTGAGCCGAAAAGTCGGTGACGCTGTCGTGCGCAACAGAATCAAACGCCTGGTACGCGAAAATTTTCGCCGGATGAGACCCATGATCTTCGGGGCTTGGGACATCAACATCATTGCCAAAAGAAATGCAGCCAAACTTTCCGGTGACGAAGTGGGCTCATCTCTGGCGCAACTTTTTGAAGGCATCCAGCGACATGCTGGTAAAGGATTATAATATCAGTAAATTAATCATGATGGGATTGATTCGGGGCTACCAGTTAATCGTATCGCCGGTGTTGGGCCCGGCCTGCCGATTTTACCCGAGTTGTTCGCAATATGCCAGCCTGGCGATTGACCGGTACGGCGTCGTCAAGGGCTCCTACATGGCTATCCGGCGTCTGTTGCGATGTCATCCCTTTCATCCCGGCGGCTTCGATCCGGTACCTTAGTGGCCTTATTCGTAAATACGGTGGCATTCAATGACCGATGCATCCTGCCGCGCCGTGTTGCTCGGCGCTCGCATACGCTTGGTATGCTTGCTTCTCGCGCCTTGCGCTGCGGGCGCCTCGGTCATCTCGCTGAGACACCGTATTTACGTACAAGACCACTTAGCGCCCAGTCAGCCGCCATCCGCGGTTGACGCCGATATAAGTCCACAGACCTTGAAAAAATCTATTCAGCCCCCATTTCCGTATCCATCATCCGTATCGCAAAAGATATTTAACGGTGCTGACCGTAAGTGCTTTGGTCGTTCGACTTACGAGCGCCGCAGAACGGGAAACGACAGTGTCATCAACCGCATAACAGTCGTACCGAGGTAATCTTAGGAGATTTACATGGATCACGCGCGCGTCATTCTGGCCATTGCCCTTTCATTTCTGGTTTTTATGGTCTGGCAGTTTTTGTTTCCACCCAAAGAACCAGTTCGTAAAGCAGAGCAAAGTGCGACGGCCCCCTCGACGTCAGAGGAAAAGATCGCCTCTGAAAAACCCTATGCTCAACAACCGGAAACGGCCAAGGGTGCTGAAGCACAGCCGTCGGTACCTGCTCAAAAAAGCGGGCGAACCATTACAGTCGACACGCCTTTATATCGCGCAGAATTCTCGGAAAATGGTGCGGCCGT
Organism: Desulfobacterales bacterium; assembly: GCA_039768375.1. Taxonomy (GTDB): domain Bacteria; phylum Desulfobacterota; class Desulfobacteria; order Desulfobacterales; family SG8-13; genus JARFQH01. Next base: position 1,890 of record JBDNAO010000171.1, read on the forward strand.
TAAAAGCTTTGTGCTAAAAAAGTATCGTGAGCATGTAGAGAAGGACTCGCCGCTCAAACAACTGGTGTCGCCCATTCTCGAGGATGGCACGGTGTTGCTGAGCTTCGAGCAAGGCGGTCTGCCGGAATTAAAGGGTGCGGTCTACACGGCCGAAACGGCTGCCCAGAGTATCGATGTCGCCGACAAACCTCAAAATTTGATCTTCAAATGGACCGCACCGAGTGGGGTGGTCGTCGAGAAGAGCTACCGTTTTGATCCAAAAACCTATCTTGTCGGATTGACCATCGACCTTAAAAACGGAGGGGCGCAACCGCTGACGGGCCGGTTGGCGATTACGCTCAACAGCATCGTCCCGAAGGCCAACCAGGTGTATGGGTTTGAGGGGCCGAGCACTTTCATCAATAACGAACTGGAGCAGATCGACATCAAGGACATCGAAGACAAGGACACCTTCGAAGGCGTCATCGATTGGATCGCCATTCAAACCCGCTATTTCATGTCGAGCGTTGTCCCTATATCACCGACCGATGCCACTTTTCACTTGATTTCCCGAGAAAACGAGCTCGTCGTCGCACAATTCATCCTGCCGGAAACGACGATCAAACCCGAAACCCAACAGAGCTTCGAGTTTAAAATCTTTAAGGGGCCCAAGAGCATGAGCCTGCTCAGCAGCTATGGCTTCAATCTCGGCAAAGCGGTCAATTTCGGTATGTTCGATATTTTGGCCAAACCCTGCCTGTGGCTGATGAATTTTATTTATAACAACCTGATTCCCAACTATGGCATCGCCATCATTATTCTGACCCTGATAACCAAGGTGCTTCTGTGGCCGTTGGGCACAAAGAGCTACAAGTCGATGAGCGATATGAAAAAATTGGCGCCGTTGATCAAGGAGATCAAGGAAAAATATAAGGACGACCGCAAACGCGTGAATGAAGAAACAATGGGTCTATACCGGACTTACAAGATCAATCCATTAGGCGGATGCCTGCCCATGCTGGTTCAGATCCCGGTTTTTTTCGCGCTTTACCGAATGCTCTACGAGGCCATTGAACTTCGGCATGCCCCGTTTTTTCTGTGGATCAATGATCTGGCCGCCCCCGACCGACTTTTCCGGTTTGATTTCAGCATTCCATTCATGGACGCGCCTTACGGCATACCGGTTCTCACGCTGGTCATGGGAGCCACCATGTTTTTACAGCAAAAAATGTCGCCGCCGATGGGAGACCCGACCCAGGCCAAGATGATGATGCTGATGCCGGTCGTTTTTACCTTCATTTTTATCAATTTTTCATCCGGACTTGTTTTGTACTGGTTGGTGAATAATATTGTCTCTATATCGCAGCAATATTACATTACCAAAAAGTATGCTTAGTCACGGAGGTTTTGAATGGCGCTCACGATGGATCTTGAAGCAAAGAACGTCGAGCAGGCCGTGAAACTCGCTTGCGACAAATTGGAGATTCCGCCCGAAAAACTCAAATATGATGTTATTTCATATGGATCGACCGGTATATTCGCTTTCATAAAAGCCAAAAAGGCCAAAATCCGAGTTTTACTGACAGAAGAAAAGGCAGAAACCCGCAATACCGATAGAACCCGAACAGGTGAAGGAGTCCAAACCAAAACAGCGGACATAAATAACCGTGTCAAGGACTCAGTCGAACAAGCGTTCAATGGCGGCGAACCGGAGGCGGCGGCAGAGAATGAAAAACATATTGTCGCTGGTGAACAAGTCCTTCAACGCATCGTTGACAACATCAGTTCGGGTGCCGTCGTCACTGTAGAGAAAAGTGCGGAACGAGTCCTCTACAAGGTAACGGGCGGCAATTCCGGCATTTTGATTGGAAAACACGGACAGACAATCGATGCCATGCAAGCTTTGGTCGAGAAAATCGTCAACAAAAAAAACACCGCAAGGCTTCGGGTGCAGGTGGATATAGAAGGCTATTTGGAGAACCGAAAAAAAAATCTCATCCGGCATGCAGAAAGCTTGGCCAGCAAATGCAAACATATACGCCGCCCGGTTACCGTTGGACGCATGAATGCACACGACCGCCGGATTGTTCATCTGGCATTGAAAGATGACACAAGCGTCAGGACCCGCAGCACAGGGGACGGCTTTTTACGGAAACTCGTTATATACCCCAACAATGCTTCTACCAGAAGGCGGCCCTCATAAACGTCGTTTCACCCACCAAATCATGAAAACAGCTACGATCGCTGCGGTCGCTACACCACCGGGAATCGGAGGGGTCGGCATCATAAAAATTTCAGGTCCCGAAGCGCTGAAAATCGCCGCAACCCTATTTCGATCCTGCAAAAACGAAAACAATACCCGCAAAGCCGATCGCGGCGACGGCTTGCCGATCAATTTTCAGTCCCACCGGCTTTACTACGGCCATATTGTCGATCCAGAAACTGAAAACAATGCCGATGAAGTGTTGTTGGCCGTGATGCGGGCGCCACAGTCCTACACCAGGGAGGATGTCGTTGAAATACAGGCGCATGCCGGTACGGCGGCGCTGCGCGTCATCCTGGCACTCGTTTTACGACAGGGTGCGCGGATGGCCGAGCCGGGCGAATTTACGCAGCGGGCCTTCCTGAACGGCAGAATTGATTTGACTCAGGCCGAGGCCGTCATCGACATTATAAATGCCAGGACGGAGACCGCACTTAAACTAGCGACAAATCAGGTCTCAGGACAACTGAAGCAGGCCGTGGAAAACATTCGCAGCATTCTTTTAGATGTGCTGGTTCATATCGAAGCGGCCATCGACTTTCCCGAAGATGTTTTCGAAATTCTCTCATCGACCGAACTGGAGGCCAAGTTGCGCCGAGAAGTCGCTGTGCCCATTGTTGATCTCATGCGCCATTACAGGGAAGGCTGCATTTATCGGGACGGATTGAAACTGGCCATTGTCGGACGGCCCAATGTTGGAAAATCGAGTCTGTTGAACTGCCTGTTGAAAAAGGAACGGGCCATTGTCAACGCGCTTCCGGGCACGACACGGGATCTCATCGAGGACAGTTTCCAAGTACAGGGTGTTCCGGTGACGATCACCGATACGGCCGGGCTGCACGAAGCCGAGGATCCGGTCGAAAAGATCGGCATCCAAAAAGCCAGGAAGTGCCTTGAAGCAGCCGATTTAATTCTCCAGGTGATCGATGGGTCCGAAGAGCTGACAGTCGACGATCATGAAATTTTTAGATTTTGTTGCGGCAAACCCCTTATTGTCGTCGTCAACAAAATCGACCTGGTTTTAGGCCGAAAAACAGCCGCAACGCTTGTGCCGGTTAATTGGGATGCGCCACCGACAGTTGAGGTTTCCGCCCTTTATGGTGACAGAATTGACTGTTTAAAGGGATGCATTGCCGATGCCGTTGCCTTGAAACCGCAGGATGTCCAGCACGATACCGTCATTCCAAATCTCAGGCACCAAAAGGCGCTTGAAAAATGTCATCAAAATGTATTGAGTGCCATTAAAGCTCTTCAGGAACACAGAACAATTGAACTGCTGGCGCTGGACATCCGAGAGGCTGTCGGCCGATTCGATGAAATTCTTGGAATCAGCATGGATACCGACATTTTCGAACAGATTTTCAGCCGGTTCTGTATCGGCAAATAACAAATGTTTCACGTGAAACATTAAGGTTTGACAACCGATTTCGGTCTCATCATGCACGGTACGGCCGACAGCGCCCCAACAAGGACGACAGCAACGCGGAACAAATACACACAATACGGAGAAATGGCCGCGTAGTTGAATCTGCGGTATAAAAAAAAAGCACAGAGGAGTGAACAGATGGATTTTGACTTTACACCCTACTTCAAGCGTTATGAAACGCTGCTGAAATTGGCTGACCAGGCATTTCAGCGGGTTTCCAAAGAGTATCCCGAAAATGTCAAGTGCCGGAGCAGGTGCTCGGATTGCTGCCATGCACTTTTTGATCTGACATTGATCGAGGCCCTCTATATCAATCAAAAGTTTAACGAAAAATATAAAGGGCCGGAACGAGAGGTATTGCTGGAAAAGGCCAACAAACTCGATCGCCAGATTGCCAGGATCAAACGCCAAGCCGGTCGAGATCTTCAAAACGGGAAATCAGAAAAAGAGATTCTGGAAGAATTGGCCAGAATGCGGGTTCCCTGTCCACTTCTCAATGACCAAGAGCTATGCGAACTGTATGAGTTTCGTCCGATAACCTGCCGTTTTTACGGAATCCCGACAGCTATCGGCGGTGCTGGGCACACTTGCGGCCTGTCAGGTTTTGAGGCGGGCCGCTCTTATCCGACGGTCAACCTGGACAGGATTCATCAAGAGTTGCAGCATATCACCGCCGAACTCGTGCGGGATATGGGGTCCAAATTCATCAAACTGAGTGACCTGCTCGTTCCTCTATCGATGGCGTTGGTCACTCTGCTCGACGCAGAATTTCTCGGGATCGATTACAAGGTTGACGGCGATGGTGAGAACAACGTCAAATAGTGTCCATCCAGAAACGGCATCTGTCGACCCGGGTCGGTGTTCTCGCGCCCTGCGTTCCTCGCTCACGCCGAGGCGTGATTGCTACGCCTGCGGTTGCAAAATCGCTGCGGCCTTGGCCGTGACCGAAATCTATCATTTCTGGAGGGACTCTAAATAGGAAATCAAAAGGAGATAACCATGTCTGAGTTTTCGCCGGAAGAAGTCGAACAGCGCAAAAAAGCCGTATTTGACGCCATGTCTCCCCGGCTGCAAAAACACATACTGAAAAAAGGCTACCAGAAATGGGATCCGTTCCAGGAACCGAAGGACCCGATCGAAATTCGCCGTGACAAAACAAAACGCACGACCCAGATGCTGATCCGGGAATTCCTCCAGACCCGTTCTGTCGATAACTACAGCAACGCTTACGGAAGGGGGGTACTGGAAATCGCCATGGGAATTATCAACGAGGATGAACGGTTTGTTGCCATGTATGAGTTTGCGTGCTGGTATCGCGATTTATTGAAACAAGAAGGCATAGAATAGCCCTATCAATAAATCCCGCCAACTGAGATGCTGGCGGGATTTATTTATTTTTGGAAGGGTGTTCCCAGGAAATACTCTTCGTAAACAGTCGGTCCCAATTGAAAGATTTCGAGCATGGCCTCTACGTTTTTTCGTTCTGGATTTTCCTTCCATTTCAGCCATTCTTCCATACTCTGCCAAGTGGCGATAACGCACAAATCCTGTTGATCCGCATAATTCGTGAGAGTTTCACCGGAGATGTATCCGGACTGACTCATGGCAGCAGAACGCAATTTTGTCAGAAGCGTAATGACTTCCCTGGTTTTTACCGTTTTAAACTTACGTCTGATAATAATCTTAGCCAGCATGACACACCTCCTTTTCTTGCGTTGGGACCGTGTGGTAAGCTGAAAAAAAGTGCCGGTCTTTTTAATCGCGCATCGGCACAGCCAAGTCAAGAACAAAGAACGCCAACCGCTGGCGTCAAGCTGCCAAAAAGCTCCACAGGATGCCGGTGCAAATGGCAAAGCCGATCACACCGGATGAGTTACAGGCCATCGCATGCTTCAAGAGGTAGTTTGCCGGGTAGGATCCCGATTTCTTCTTTGAAGATTAGAGACGAGTCGTGTACCATGCGACGGTTTTGTTGCCGCCTAGCGCCGCTCTATTCGTTACAAACATAAAACGAGGATGCAAATCAATGGCTCAAAGCGACTGTCAAACCGACCATCGATCGTTTGCCATGCCGCTGACCATCTGCTGTCTGGTCACATTCGGCTGTTATTTCGCTGTATCCATGCGGCTGCCCGTGGTTCCCCTTTATGCAAGCGGTCTCGGTGTCAGTACACCTCTGATCGGTGTGATCAATGCCGCTTTTTATCTCATGGCCGGCTTATTGGCGGTACCCTCGGGTATGCTTTCCGATCTCTTCGGCCGAAAGCGATTGGCTCTTACCGGCGCCCTGATTCTCTTCGCCGGTATGCTGTTTCTCATATTCGCCCGATCTTTTTTTCATCTGGCCGTCGTCTATCTGCTTCTGGGAGTCGGTATCGCGGCTTTTGGTCCGACCATGATGTCATGGGTGTCTGAAATATCACCAGCGACTCATTTGGGCCGGGCTTATGGTTGGTACACCACCGCCCTTTTTTGCGGGCTGGGAATGGGGCCGGCGGCCGGCGGTGCCTTGGGGGATGCGTTCGGGTACCGGTCGGTGTTTCTGGTCGGCGCCGCTCTGTCGGTCTTCAATATCTGGGCTGTTCAACGGTTTTTGACTGCTCCGGGACGAGACGCCGTCTATGAAAAAACGGAAGACATGTGGCGCTCGAATGCCGCACGGATGCTCACAAACCGACCGCTGATTGGATGCTGGCTGGTGACCTTCGGGGCCAACATCATTGGCGGCGTCTTCTTCACCTATTTGCCGCTTCTGGCTCGTGACAGAGGTCTCGACGTGGGTCAAATCGGCATGGTGTTTCTCCTTCAATCCGTATCCAACGCCGTGTCCCGTATTCCCTTCGGTGCGCTCAGCGATCGTTGGGGTCGGAGAAAGCACCAAGCCTTGGTCGGTGTTCTCCTGGCGTCTCTCTCGATTACCGGATTTGCCTCTGCCCGGACGTTCTTCCATTTCCTGCTCGCCGCATTGTGTTTGGGTATGAGTCTGGCCATCGCCTTCACCTCCATCGGTGCTCTCATCGCTGAAACCACTGAGCACCGGTTTCGGGGTCTGGCCATGGGGGGCTACAACAGCTTTATCTATTTTGGCCTGATGGCCGGTTCCATTGGATTGGGCCCCGTGATCGAGTCGGTTGGTTTTGCTTATGGGTTTATGCTTGCCGGTGCCATCAACCTTTTCTTCGTGGCCTTTTTTATTTGGAGTATGTCGGGCACCTTTCAGAATGCACGGACGAACGGCGATTAGGGTATCGGCGTTCCAAAACGATGGGTTGCGGGTCAAGGGTCCCAGCAATAAATAATTCCAAAACAAAAAAAGCTTCAAATAATAGTCGCCCTGTCATTTTTCTGTCGTTACTTCTGGTTCAGATGCCTGGCATAAGACATAACACACTTTAAATACACAACATTTAATCGACGTGCCATTTCCGGCACAATCTTTGCGTAGATCAATCCCAACCAATTAATGCAGCGACCGATCAGAAAAATCGTACCGCGTGCGGTGATTTTTCGTGGAAAGCTACTTTTGATTTTTTAGTAATGTTTTTAATTAGTTATTAATAAGTACGCCCCTTCCGGGTTCGGCGCTAAACCGATTGCCTCAAATCTAACAGATTGGCAAATGTGCAGAAAGGAGACATTTTCATGACAGAACGTAAGAGCAAAGACCAGGACAAAATCGCCGCTGGCGACAATGCAGCGGAAGACAGCAGCGGTGCAAACACTGCGAAAAAAGCCGCCGATACCAGCACGAATGCGATTGGTGTTGACATCGGCACGTCAAAGATCGTGACCGCCGTTAAGAAGAATGATCACATTGAGTATGCGTCGCACCGCAATGCGTTTATTTCAGTGGAGTATTCCAGCTTCACCAAAAGAATTCTCAATCAAAACCAGATCAAACATCACCAGATCGGGAATTCTCTCATCGTCTATGGCGACGGGGCAGAGACATTCGCAGATATGCTGAATTCTGAAACCCGACGACCGATGCGCAAAGGTCTGCTGAATCCGAATGAAAGCCACTCTGTGGAGATTATCAAGAAAGCCCTTGACGACCTGATCGATTCAACCGATGTGCCGACCGGCAAACTGATCTTTTCGGTTCCCGACGCGCCGAAAGATGCGCCTACCGATATTATTTACCATGAGTCATTGCTCAATCGCCATCTCTCGGACAAAGGGTTTGCGGCCCGCAGCATCAACGAGGGGCTGGCCGTTGTTTTTTCCGAACTGGAAGACGAGAATTTTACCGGGTTGGGCATTAGCGCCGGCGGCGGCATGTGCAACGTGTGCCTGGCGTATCTGTCGATACCGCTGGTAACCTTCAGCATCACAAAGGGTGGCGACTATCTCGACGATGCGGTGGCGTCGGTCACCGGCATGGTGAATACCCGCGTGAGGAGTTTCAAGGAGAACGGCTTCGATCTAAAACGATCACCCAACAACAGTGTGGAAGACGCGCTTCAGGTTTACTACGATGACCTCATCGTCACTCTGGTTAAGGCTCTCAAACAAAGCGTTATGACGACCTCGACCACCAACAAAGTCGATCGGCCGATTCCGGTTGTATTGAGCGGCGGCACGGCGAAAGTGAGCGGGTTCAAAGATCGCTTCGAACAGGTCCTCAAAGCGGAAAATATTCCCCTCGATTTCAGCAAGATTCGTGTAGCGAAAGATCCGCTCACGGCTACGGCAAAAGGTGCTCTGATGGCCGCAATGCATGAAAATTGATGCTGGCGCTCGCCGGGATTCAGATGCGAGCGGTTCTACATCGTCTTTTGCCTGCGCACCGTGGCCGCGCTCCCCGGCCCGCTCCTCGACAAGCACCCGGGAGTGGGCCGGAAAAGTTGACAGAAAGTAGGTTGCCGTCGGGTTGCGGCGGCATTTCAGACGGATTTACGTTGTTGACAAAGGGGCGCTTTCGGATATTGCGCTTCAGCCGGTGAGGATCTGGTACGCGGAGACGTGCACGAGCATGCCGTCCAAGTGATTTTTCCGGCCGATCAGGCCCTTGGCGTGATCGATGCCGAAAATGCGGAAAATGGCCGTTTAAGGACGGAAGCCACTTTCGATGAGCGGATCTATGCGAGCGATACAGCGCCGTTTACTTTTTGAGGAATTTCATCGGAACCTTGACTCGGTGCCCGTGATTCTGTATTGATGCATGGACAAAGCCTACCCCAGAAAGCTTCCCCCGAAGAACTTTCGGCGAATCATCGAAGAGCTGTCCGTCGTCATGACGGATCCGGCCATAAAGCTCAAGTTCATCGAGCACGCGATTGACGCATACGAGCATCTCCCCTTAACCTATAGATCGTATCCCCCGCTGGCGGAGATTGCTTTTCGCAAGCGCCTTCTCGACAAAGCGGAGAGAATCTGGCCCGGCAGTCAAAAAAGCGTTCGGCACCTGGCCAAAATCGGAATCATCTCCACCCCCCGGCCCGGATTGTGGAGACTATACCGACTTCGCCATGTCTTTGTCAGCGTCGTTCTTCTGGTTTTTGTTTGCGGCTTGGGCACTGCCGTGGCCTCTTTTTTTGGAACGGTCAACGTTCTTTTCAGCTTGAAAGAGGCGCAAACCTCGGGTTGGAAAAGAGGTGTCGTCCGCAAGCCGATCATTTATCCGCAACCGCTTATGACGGCCGTGGTGCCGCGGCGGCCGGCAGTCGTCGAAACGAGGCTGTCACTGCGCGAACCGGCGCCCGTCGCCGTCGCCGAGACAAAGGTCGCCCCATATCTGGCCCAGCCCATTTGGCTCGTTGAGAAGACAACCGGTTCCGAGCTTTACAGCAATCGCCTTCAGATTTTCACCCGGTACGCGGTTGCCAATATTCCCAGGAGCTACCGGCCGTTCTTCCGCCATCTCAAACGATCGCCTGAAAACGCCTTAAGTTCCGACCGGATTGCCGGAATTCTCTTTCACACGTCCGAAAGCGATCTTGTTCCCTTTAGGCCCGAGATGAACATCTCGATCAAGCAAAAAAGCAAACGGTTGATCAAATATCTCCGACGTCGGAAATCTTACAATTACATCATCGATCGGTTCGGTCGAGTCTATCGCCTCGTCCAGGAGGACCATGCTGCCTTTCATGCCGGGAATTCAATCTGGGCCGACGATGAGGAATTTTATCTCAATCTCAATCATGCTTTTATCGGAATTTGCTTCGAAGGCCGCGATTTCGAAGAGATCGAAAGCCAGAACTATGTCGATTCCTGGAACCCACAGGCGAAGGCTCCTCGAATGCGGCCGAACGAAATATCGTCGCTGACCGAGGCTCAGCTGCGATCAGGAAAAGAACTGACCGACTGGCTGCGGGTGAAGTACAATATTTCCCAGCACAATTGCGTTCCCCATGCACTCGTCTCGGTAAACCCGAAGAAGAAACTCATCGGCTATCACCTCGATCTTAGCAGGGGGTTCCCTTTTGACAAGTTTTCTTTGAGCAACAAGTACAATGAACCGCTACCGTCAATTGTCGATTTCGGCTTTTTCTACGATGAGTATTTCGAGAAGATATTCGGCGGTGAAATCTGGCCCGGAATTCGAGCCTCCGAGGAGATTTTGGAAAGGCGCTGCAAACGGGCCAACATCGGGTTGAGCCAATATCGGATGCACCTAAATACAAAATACGATGAGTATATCGAGGAACGAACCGCCGAGAATCGAAAAAAATCTTCGGTCAAAACCGCCAAGAAGTAAATCCATCGATTTATAAATTCGATCACGA
>JBDNAO010000172.1:0-9454 GCA_039768375.1 Desulfobacterales bacterium
AATCGTCAAAGAGATCGTTTGTGAGCCCGTCGCGGTTCAACTGCACCCGTATATGGCGTTTCAGAAACCCGTTGTCAATCCTGTAATGAAAAATTCCTCCGGTGGGAGAGCCGGTCTGCCCTGTCGATGCACCGGCCTCTTTGCGACGATTGATCACCAGATTGACTTCATTGCCCTCACTCACGCGGTAGCCGGCCGGAGGAACCTGCTCCAATACACTACCCCTCGATTTGCCTTTTTCAATTTGTGTTTTGATCTCGCCGTGCGGCAAATGGTATCTTTCGATAGTCAGCAGGGCATCCTCGAGCTGCAATCCGCTCAAATTCGGCATCTTGTAGGCTGTCGGCCGAGGCCCTTCGCTGACCAGCAGATCGACACAGCTGCCGCGCCGAACCGTTGCACCGGATGGGGGGGATTGGGCGATGACGGCGTCCTTGTCGGTGCCAATGTCGAAAACGGTTGAAAGGCTTCCACGGCAGAGATCCTGCTCCTCGAAGATAAGCCGGGCCTGCTGGAGCGAGAGCCCCGCCAGATTGGGCATCGGAATCATTTGAGGCCCCTTCGAAAAAATGATCTTAACGTCGCGGCCTTTCTTTATTTCAGACCCGGCTTTCGGTTCCTGAAAAATGATGTAGTTTTTCGGCACGTCGGCATTGTATTCGGACCCTTTGACCTTGGTGTTAAGACCGAGTTCGGTGAGAGATTCGAGAACGTAGACCACATCTTTACCGACAAAATCCGGTACGATGACCGTGTCTTCGCTCTTGATAATAAGGGAAAGGGTGAAATAGGACGTGATGCCGGCAACACCGATAAAGACGACGCAGAACGCCGCTATTTTTATAATCCTTCCAATCATGGCATTCTTCTGAAACGGGCGGCAAAAAAACCGTCCGAGCCGTGTCGATGCGGATAGGTTTTAAGAAAATAGTTGCGGGTGAGTGGGGTGCCGACAAGTCGTGGCAGATAGTCAGCGGCGTTTTCCAGTCGGTAGTCCGGGTGGTTTTTCATAAATGCGGCAACCACCGCTTCGCCTTCTTCGGGTTCACTGCTGCAGACCGCATAGACCAGAACACCGCCGGGTTTGACCTGCAATGCCAGGCGGTTCAGAAATTCGGCCTGGCGCCGACCACAACCGCCGAGCGCGGTTTCTTTCACATACCATTTGGCGTCCGGATTTCGGCGCAACACGCCGAGGCCGGAACAGGGCGCGTCGAGCAGGATGCGGTCGTATAGGCCATGATTAGCAGACAAACGGCCGCTTGACAGATCGACGGTGTACGGCCTGATGATTGAGATCCCCAAACGCTCCATCTCGGTCATCAGCCTTTTCAATTTGGCCGCATTGACGTCCAGGGCGACAACAATACCGCTGTTTTGCATGCGCTGGGCAATGTGGCCGGTTTTACCGCCCAGACCGGCGCAGGCATCCAGAACCCTTTCCCCCGGATGCGGGTCGAGCAGGATCGTGACGAGTTGGGCGGCTTCGTCTTGGACTTGGAACCAGCCCCTCTGAAAGACGTTGAATTCCTCGATCGGTTTTTGAGGGTGGCGCAGCAGGAGGGCCTCCGGAGCCATCGATGTGGCCAGCACGGTTTCCCCGTCGTCGGTCAGCGTCTTCAACAGCATCTCAGGTTGGACTTTCAGGGTGTTGGCCCGCAAAGTCACCGGAGGGATCGTGTTGATGGCATCGCAGAGGGCTGCTGTTTCATCCGGATTGAATTGGTGCAGCCAGCGCCGGATAAGCCACGTGGGAAAAGACTTTAATGCTGCGAGCGCGGCGACCGGATTCTGTTCGAGCACGGGAAATGGGACTTTTGGGTAGCCCGCCGCGGCTTTGCGCAATAAGGCGTTGACAAAACGGACGACCCAGACCGGCGCCAGCGGCTTGGCCAGTTCCACGGCCGTGTTGACCGCAGCCGAAACCGGAATGCGGTCCAGAAACATCACCTGGAAAAGTGCCATTCTTAGAATGTTTAAAATATCGGGTTGAATTTTATTCAACGGGGTGCGGGAAAAGGTCTCGATGACAAAGTCGATCCGGCCGCGCCAGCGCAGGACCCCGAAGACGAGCGTCTGCAGCAGGGCTCGGTCTCTCTGCCGGGCAAGAGGGTGATTTTGCCTGAAGTCCTCCAGGGTCACATCAAGGGTTTGTCCGCGTTGGTCTATCGCTCTCAGTATTTGCAGCGCCATGCGCCGCACGATTTGCGGGTCATCGGAAGAGGCATGGGTGGTCGGCTGTAAGGCATCCACTGGCATGTCGGTATTGAAGGTTCAGGGTTCGAGGTTCGCGGTTCAAGGTTCAGAACTGCCTCTGGCCGCAAGCATCCAGTTTATCCAAAAGAAACGGTGCCATTTAGGCGTACTTTACGTGCGCCGCAGCCGTAAACCTGCGGAGAACGCCGGTCAGCGTAAAAAAGGCCATTTATGGATGGACACTGTCGAATTTTGTCCCGGCAGGTATGGGATGACCGCGTAAAAACTCGCTTACCGTCAAACGGTTGCCGGATTCTCCCTGAATCTCCAGGACAGATAACAGTCCATTGCCGGTGGCAACCCTCAGTTCATCGGGGAATCCCGGAACGACTTTTCCCGGAGTGACGGCCGTCCCGGCGGCCGGCAGTGCCATGGCTTTGAATATTTTGAGACGTCTTTGGTCGTAAAAAGTGAAAGTGCCCGGCCAGGGGTTCATGCCGCGAATCCGGTCGAAAATGGTTTTGGCCGGTTGGTGCCAGTCGATCCGTCCGTCTTCTTTTTTAAGCATCGGGGCCAGGGTTGCCTGGTCATGCGCTTGAGGCTTCGGTGCCAGACGCCGATCTGCCATCCGATCGAGAGTTTCCTCCAGCACTTTGGCCCCGAGATCGGCCAACCGGTCGTGAAGTGTGGCGGACGTGTCATCGGGCGTGATCGGCTCCGTGGCCGTCAAAAGGATGTCACCAGTGTCCATCCCCTCGTCCATCAAAATGGTCGTGATGCCGGTCTCTGTTTCTCCATTGATGATCGCCCAGTGAATCGGGGCCGATCCCCGATAATGAGGCAAGAGTGACGCATGGACATTAATGCATCCCGCGGCTGGAATCTCCAAAACCGCTTTCGGCAGGATGCGTCCATAGGCAACGACAACCATCAGGTCCGGGTGAAGGCCTGAAAGAGTTTCGGTGAATTCAGCGGTTTTGATCTTTTCAGGCTGTATGACGGGGAGACCGAGCTTGAGGGCTGTTGTCTTGACGGGTGGTGGATAAACGCGTCGACCTCTTCCCTTGGGGCGATCCGGTTGGGTGACCACTTGAACCACACGGTGTCGACTGCGGTTAAGGGTCTCGAGACAAGGCACGGAAAAATCCGGTGTGCCCATAAAAACGATGTCGAACGATCGGGTCATCGGATCATTTCTCGCGTAGAATTTTTTTCATGCGACGCTTGTAAAGTTCGCGTTTCAAGGCGCTGATGCGGTCGATAAAAAGGGTGCCGTTCAAATGATCGATTTCGTGCTGGAGCACGATCGCCAAAAACCCTTCGGCTTCAACCCGAAGGGACTCACCGTCTCGATCCACACCTTCGACGATAATCCGGGCGGCTCTTTTGACGTCGGATCTGAAATCCGGAACGCTTAAGCAGCCCTCGTTTTCTGAAATAATTTGCCCTTCGGTTTCGACAACCTTGGGGTTGATAATGACCCCGTACCGGTGGTCGTTTTCGGCCGGTTTTTCGTCATAGACCAGAACTTGCTTGTCGCTGCCGACCTGTATGGCGGCCAGTCCCACCCCGGGGGCTTCGTACATTGTTTCAGCCATATCGGCGACGAGTTTTTGAATGACCTCGTCGATATTCTCGACCGGTTTGGTCGGCTGCTGAAGAAATTTGTTCGGATAGGTCAATACTTCTAACTTTGTCATGAGCTTACCTCATTTCCGTCCATAAATAGTGTCCGTCCAGAAATGGTAGATTTCGGCCCCGGCCAAGGCCACAGCGATTTTGCAACCGCAGGCGTAGCAGGGCTACGTCGAGGATTGCAAAAAGCGAGAACGCTGGCCCGGGTCAAAAGATGCCGATTATGGATAGGCGCTAAATAGCCATTCCCACGGCTGCTTCCTTTATCACGCCTCAGGTGGACAGGATGGTGCAATCGCCCTCCTCATGTTTTCCTTTCCTCTGACAATAGGACCCAATTGTGCGGGATCTGCAATTGTGTTTTTCCGAAATCATTGGGGCTGCTCGTACACCTGCCGGATGCTCACCCCGCTGATCCAGGCCGATACGAGACCGACCAATACGACCGGTACGATTTGGACGGCATGGTTGGCCAGCGTGTACCCTGCCGCTTCGTTCTCGGAAACGCCGAAAAGGAGCATGGCAAAGACTCCGCCCGCTTCCCACAGACCCCAGTAACCCGGTACGGATGGCAGGGCGATCACAAAGCAGATGATCACCATTACGGCTACAATTTCGCTCAGCGTCAAATTGATTTCCGGACATCCGATCGAAAAAAGATAATACGACAGTGCCGTGAAAAACCAGACGGCCAGCGAATAAAAGAAACATATAATAATGCGTTTCGGGTCTTTGATCAATGCCATGCCGGAAGCGATGTTTTCGATGATACGGACAGCAGGGCGGCAGACTTTTTCATTTAACCAGTCTCTGGATGAATTGGAGGCGAAAAACATCATTTCCGGAGCGGACAGAATAAGCCTGTTTGCCAGCTCTCTGGTTTTACCGAGCGTAACCAGCAAAAGGCCAATGACCATCAGGACGCCGATTTTCAGCATGCCGTTGAAGACGGTGACCAGGACCTCGTAATTGAGCCTGTGTCCGCCGAAAGTGACGTTAAAGCCAGGCGCGATCCTGACGAAGGATGAAACCGCCAGAAACAGCAGTAACAAAATGATCAGGTCGAAGATCCGCTCCACTGCCACCGTGGCAAGGCCGGTCGACACCGGCACTGCCTCTTTGCGGTTCAGAACGAATGGGCGGGCAAACTCGCCGACCCGGCCCGGCAGAACGCAGTTGATCATGAAACCGATCATCAGCGGGTGAAAGGCCTGCCAGAATCCCACCGGATAACTCGAGGCCAAGATGAAACGCCACCGCGCTGCCCGCAACCCAAAAGCAAAAAGGATGACGGCGACCGTGGGAATGATCCAGATATAATTGATTGACGTCAGGTATTCAAGAAGTTCTCTGATCGGAACGTTGCGGAAGGCGAAATAGAGGGTCGTGATGGAAACAACCGTACCCACAAACAGCGAGATACCGATTTTTTTATTCATTCGCCTTGTTCAGTTCCTTTGATGTCAACTCTGAACGTGCACTGTCGTTGACAGGATGGTACGGGCTTCGATCACATCCTTTTTGATCTGCTCTGAGAGCTCCGCGATTCCGGAAAATTTAAGTTCGTCTCGAATCCGTTTGATGAAGTTCACACGGATTTTTTGGCCATAGATGTTGCGGTCGAAATCGAGAATGTAAACCTCGACGGTGAAAAGGTTGTCGTCGAAGGTCGGGCTGTAGCCGATGTTGGCGACACCGTCGAACTGTTGGGCTTCGCAAATGACCGTAACGGCATAGACCCCGGTTTTTGGGCACAGTTCATCCTGCAGAATAATGTTGGCCGTGGGGAATCCCAGCAGTCGACCTCCCCGGTTGCGACCGGTTGTGACGGTTCCGCGGATTTGATAGTAGCGGCCGAGCAGAGGATGAACCTCGTCCACTTTGCCCTCGTTGACAAGTTCCCGGATGCGGGTGCTGCTGATCCGCCCCTCGGGTTCTCTGCTGGCCTCGATCCAGTCGGCCAGAAGGAGTTCAAAATCGAAAAGTTCGGCGAATGTTTTCAGCATGCCTACCGTGCCTTCGCGGTTGCGCCCAAAGGTGTAGTCCTTGCCGACGACGATCACCACCATGCCAATTTTGCGGATCAGGACGTCTTCGACAAATTCACGCGGTGTCAAGGCGGCAAATTGACGGGTGAACGGAACGACGATCAGGACATCGATATCAAGCCGCTGGATGAGCTCGATCTTTTGATCCAATATTGTGATCAACGGCGGGTGGTTGGCACCGTTTAAAACACGCATCGGATGCGGCTCGAACGTTATTGCGATCGAAGTTCCGTCGATCGCCTCCGCCTTTTCGACGACTTCGTGAAAGAGGGCCTGGTGCCCCAGGTGCACCCCGTCGAAATTGCCGATCGTGACCACGGCGCGCTTGTAGGGTTCGCTGATCTCGTCTAAATTTCGAATGATCTTCATACAAAATTTCGTTCTGGATTACACAATCCGCTTGACAGGTTTTGTAAAGAAGGATAAATATTCCAACTTTGAAAATAAATCAATCCTTTTAGAGATTCAAGCCGAAGTGGCGGAACTGGTAGACGCGCTAGGTTCAGGGTCTAGTCGGGGAACCCCGGTGGGAGTTCGAGTCTCCCCTTCGGCACCAGATAGAGAGAAGAAGCTGTAATCCTAACGGGTTACGGCTTTTCTATTTTGGCTGGTTGCGGATAGTTGCGGATGTTTGCGGGGAATCAAGTTGGTTTACAGCACCTCTGTTGATGCCGGGGATGAGGTGGCCAGAGATGTCCACGGTCATTTGGATGCTGGAATACCTATAAGAAGGTCTTTGACCGGCTGATGAGGGACTTGAAGGCCGAGTACCCTGTCGGTAGGGTTTGAAAGGACTCGCTCAAACGATGGCCAACACAAGGCTCGTATACTCAACCGAAACAGGCCGTATCTGCTCCAAATGCCAGAAGCCGGTTGCCGATTGCACTTGCAAAAAGAACCGGCCAGAACCCCAACCCCAATTCAAACCGGACGGCATCATCCGTATCCAACGTGAAACCAAGGGTCGCAAGGGAAAGACGGTGACAACCGTGTTTGGATTCGACCTTGATGGGCAGGCCCTGAAGGCCCTTGCCAAGGACCTGAAGCACCACTGCGGGGCCGGGGGATCTGTCAAAGAGGGTATGATCATTATTCAGGGGGATCACCGGGATGCAGTGAAGGGGTTTCTGAAGGGGAAAGGGTTTAAAGTTAAGATTGCTGGGGGGTGAGGTGGTGACAACTGGTACAGCTTCGCAACGGTTTTTGGTTTGACATCATGGTAAATGTTTAGGTAATCGTAAATATAGTAGAAGCATGGTGGAATAAGGACACACTAACAATGTTACAACAACTTGGGGTTATTCCAACCGAATAAAAAGAAGTCTTACACAACCCCGGAGACAGGGTCATTGAGCCCTTTCTTCTTTTAGCATACTCTTCCTTTATCAAACTCCTCCTCAACAGACTACCCTAATCAAATATCTTGACCACTGCTGCATTTGCTGGTAATCCCGACTAAAAACCCCAAGGAGGAAGCCAATGAAGGATCTCGATGCGTTGTTAAAAGCGGTTGCAGATGGATTAGAAGCCATGGCTGATGGTATTCATGCCATTGCAAAGAAGGTGGACGACCTTGCCAATGGTCAAGCCCCCAAGAAACCGGCCAAAGCTAAACCGGCAACCAAAAAGAAAGCAGTTGCTCCCTCGAGGAAGGCACCAAGGAAAGCCAAACCTGAGGGCAAAAAGGCTCAGACTGCTCCTGATAAGGTCCTTGAGGTCATCAAGGGATCAAGTGGCGGAGTGGATAACCAAACCATCATAAAGGAGACCGGCCTTAATCAGAAACAGGTGTCCAGTGCATTGCTCAGGTTGAAAAAGTACGGCAAGGTCAAGTCTGTGAAACGGGGAATCCATACGGCGGTTTAACCTATGGATATTTGATGTTTGCAGTTTCTCCGCACTTCCTAAACATTATCGGTGAACTCTGAGTTCTTAGATACCATGACCGAATGAATTTTGAGTTTGAGTTTCCCACCAGCCTTTATTTCGACAGATCTGTGATTATTAGTCGAATGGTATACCAAGAAGGAGGTGGGTAAAATGACACAAAAGGAAAAACGAGTTGTTGTTCCCGAGGTCATTATCAATCATAATGATGGCAATTGAAAGCAGAGTCGTCGAGGCTCTGCTTTTAATTGCCGTCACTAACTCATCCAAACCTCATTCAGCTTCCTTATCCGTTCCTCCTTCAACAAACCCTTTTTCCTCCGATACCTCCGCTTGACCAACCAGCTGCCAAACTGGGGGTCCTCCCTCAATTCCTGAGGGACATCAAAATCCCCGTAAGCATTTTTGTACCTAACCAGCCTTTGGTAAATCTCGTTCCACGCATATACCTGACGGTACTAGATGAAACCGATGTAACCTTTTGCAATAAACCGGCACTACAAATTTGGAAGCTACAGGGTTGACTTCAGCCAATTAAACCGTAGCCTCCTTCATCACGACCTCCTTTCACTGGGTGGCTCACATGGTGTGGGCCACCTTTGTGTATTTAGACCTCTTTAAATTCACCGGATGTCGGGCATTGAATTATTCTTGATGAATGATCACAGTCTGATTGTCATGCCAGTGAAAACATGTCGTGAACACGGGCCGATGGCCCAAGGACTGTGAGGATAAATGGGATCTTAGCGCTCAGATCGATTTGCCGGTTATGGCCAAGATCCATCGAGGAATCAAACCATGACCTACGAGGAGAAGGTAAGGCTGTTCAATGCGAAACGTTATCTGATGCCGTTGCTCCCTTTGGGAACAAAGAACTGGACCGTGCGAGATTACATCAGATAGCTTCCATCCTGCTTTGGTGTTCCACTGGGGGTCAGACCAAAGCGGGGGAAAAAGTAAGAGGCCTTCGGGCTTGGGCAAGAAAGGTCTGATGCGGAGGTGGTATATCGGCAAATCTTGAGTGTCACAGGAAGGCTGGACTAACACAAACGCAAGGAAACGGAAATAGGATTAAGCATCACGGTTTCGGTTAGAGCTTTACGCTGATTTCCAATTCCTTGCGTATTCTCATTATCATCATTCTGGTTGGAATTGCAATACCCCAGCCGTAAATTCATGGAGCCGGTATCGGGCTGGAGCGCCTTTAGGGTTTAGAGTCGGCATGACCCAGTGGCAGCGCCCACCGTTTGCATGCCTTGGCGATCAACTGTCGGGATCTCAGGGCCAAGGAAGATACGATGAGTTCATTGATGATCTTGATGTGCCGAACATGGCCCGATGAATTGTCAAGACAGGTCGAAACTTTACCAGCGTCCGATAGGGCAATGTGTCTGGGACTCTATTGTGTATGAGCCTTTCCCCGTATTTGTTCTCCTGTCTTAGAGCCTTTCTTGCCCATTCCTATCAAAGAGACCGCGTAATATCCCGAAAATCTCTCTCAATTTTTTAAAAAATCTATCCTTTCGATTATCACCGCCATATTTTACCGTACGGGAAGGCCGCAGGACTTTAGGGCCTGTCCCGCCGTCGGTGGGATCAGGGGTTCGCAGTAGGTCTATTGCGGCTTCACCCTCTTCGTTTTGTTCTGAAGCCCACCAACTTTTACAGCGGCAGGGTTTAATCATTCC
>JBDNAO010000173.1:0-2583 GCA_039768375.1 Desulfobacterales bacterium
ACATTTACAGCCGATTTAATATCGGCTCCAAAATCCGCCGGGCCTTGCTGCGGGATGAAGGGCTGATCGGCCAGTTCTATGACCGCAAAGAACCTTTTGAGCTGTTGCAGTTGCGATTCACTCAAATCGGAAGTTGCGCGAGCGTCTCTGAATATCACGATCAACGCGATGCCCGAAATAATCAGTCGGGCAAATAAAGATAGCGTAATGCCCTTAAAAAAGGAAAGAATACCCGCGAGAATGGCGACAGACTGTGGTCCGCTGATGGTGAGTTTCGAGGGCGACATCACCAGAAAGCCGGTGATGGATGGCGATGCGATGATCCCGACCGTTATCGTGCGCCGGTTCATCGGAGTCTGGCCCGGTCAACGCTGCGAACGGGCGACGAGCAAGGCCGGCCTATCCGACCAGTAAAAGATTTTATAAGCAAATTTAGAAGTCTTAAGCGCTATTAAATGGCCGCGCATATTTACTCCTAAACTGATTGGTTCCAGGTTCAGGGTTCAAAGGTTATAAAATGCTGATATCCGAAACTTTATACGCCATTGTTTGGATTGGCCGCTTTAATCCATTGGGTAAAACATGAAATTCGCCTCAATTGACGCATAATACCATTATTAGAGACCAGCTATGGCACTTTGACTGAAAACGGTGAATCATGCCTGGGCGGGAAACCGCTCAACATGGGTTGCTGTTTTTGCGCAGAAAGGCATCGATCTGAACGCGATTCAAGCATTAACCCAAAACAACACGGTTGAACGGCCCTTTTTTCTTTTTTGAGGTCAATGCGATCACCAAAAGTTCAGTAACCAGCGTGACGCGCATTTTCGTGCGAATGCCCTTTTCTCTTTCCCTGCCTTTCAGATGAGAGGAGTGAAAGCGAATACCGTCAAGTCAAAATGCGTTTGGTTTTCCGCTGGCGATTCTCATAAGGTGCCCACAACGGATTGGAGCAGGGTTAACACTGGGTGGGGAAAAAGCCCCAGAAACAAGGCCAGAAGCGCGAGGCAAATCAGAGGAATGCTCATGGTAAGGGGTGGATCTGCAGCGGTGTCAAGGTCGAGGTTCGGCCGACCGAAAAAGATGCGGATACCTGTCAAAAATGTGTAGATCAGTGTCATCAGGGAAGCCAGGATTGCCGCGACGACAACAACTAAGCCGATAGGATCGGTCTGAACTCTCTGGAAGGCGCCGACAAAAAAAAGCCATTTGCCAACGAAGCCGCTGGTCGGTGGCAGTGCCGAGAGAATCATGGCGGCGGAAAACCAGAGCACAGCCGTTATCGGCATTCGGTGCCAAAGGCCTCTCATGTGGCGCAAATCGCGGGTTTCAACGGTATACACCAGGATACCCGCCGAAGAAAACAAAATCGCCTTGCCCACGATGTGGCTCAGAAAATAGAAAATGCCCCCTGTCACCCCCAAGACATTCATCGCGGCAATACCAAACACCGAGTAGGAAATTTGACTGATGGTCGAGCAGGCGCAAAACCGCTTGGCGTCGGTTTGGGCCAAGGTGAGAAATGCGCCATAAGCCATGGTCAGCATGGAAAGAACCATCAAGGGAAGCGAAAAGACCTGCATGTCGCCGGGCAAGGGCAGGATCAGTACCCGGACTGCCACGTAGGCGGCGATATTGGCATAGACGGCGAGCAGCCCGGCAATGCAGGTGGGATGTTCGGCGTGTACCCACGGCATCCACACGTGCAGGGGAATGATGGCCAGTTTAGTCCCCAATCCCATGATGATCAGCAGGATCACCCAAAACGTTTGAGGCCGGCCGGCCAAAGTCGGTAGAGCGTCAATTTCGAAGCTGCCGATTTGGGTGTAGCCCAATATAATGCCGATCAGAAAGAGCATGGCGCCGGCCACGCCCCAATACAGGCACATCTGGGCGACCTTATAGCGTGTGATATAGTCCGAATATCCGAACTGGGCCATGATGAAGTACAGGGGGATGATGGTCAGCAACTCCAGGAACAAATAGATGCTGATCAGGTTGGTGCTGAATGCCACCCCCATGAAACCGGTGGGAAAGAAAAGGTAGAGGAAGAAAAATCGCCGGAAGTACATACGGCGGGTTTGCTCGCTGGCCCCGGGGTATATGATATCGATGCGGTGACTCACGTAGTGGAGCGAATATGACGCCAGAGCCAGGCAGATCAAATTAATAACCAGGGCGACCGGAAGGCTCAACCCGTCTGCCAGCAGATTCAGACTAATATCCGGGCCGATGGTATAGCGTTCGAGGATCTCGCCGTGGGTGGCAACACGCCATCCGGCTATTAAGAGCAATACCGTGGTGTAGATCAATACGGCGATAGCGATCCAGCCGGAGGCGGACTCGCGGCGCGAGCGGTTCGTCATGACCAGGACGGCCGCCGCCAGAGGGAGCATCACGATTTGGAAAAGTACTGAAGGCATATATGTCTCCGGCAACCTTATGGAAATACGATCAGTACGGTCAATATCAGGACGACAAAGGACACCAGTATGTACATGACGTTCCATGCCAGTTCGTTGCGTTCCGTTTTCAGAGGACGAATGACGCGCAGGAGCCCTTCCGGCAGGGCCACCAATAACG
>JBDNAO010000174.1:0-5730 GCA_039768375.1 Desulfobacterales bacterium
AAATAAATCACAATGACCAAAATTCAAAATGACAAACCTGTTTGGGTCCTTGGGTATTGAGATTTGAAATTTATTTGGAATTTGGAGCTTGGAATTTGATATTTCCGAATACATCGATGCTCGGGATGGATCTATAAAATTTGCCTTTCTAAAGGGTATAGCACCGTTGAGTTTCATATGGGTTCAAGGAAGGACTTCAATCCTTCAACCCTGAACGGGTAATCCCGCCTGGGCGGGAAACCTTTGAAACTATATCGCTTCAATCCTTTTTATTTTTGGCGCTTTTTTTGGATGATATACACCGCAATGCCGACGATGCTCAGGCCCACGATGATGCTGACGCGGTCATCGAAATATAGGCCGTAGAGCAAATCGAGCAGGCCCAGAGCGGCAAAGAAATAAGGTAGCGTGCGTTTCATTAGCGCTTGTTCCGCTGCCGGTCTACTCGAGCCGTCCCAACAAATCGCAGAGCAGCCTCACACCGAAACCGGTAGCCCCCGGTCCGCAGTAGTCGCTGCCGTTTTTGCGGTAGGCCGGACCCGCGATGTCGATGTGGGCCCAGGGCGTCTGGCCGATGAACTCTTTTAAAAAAAGAGCCGCGGTGACGGCACCGCCCCAGCGCGTGGCGGGCATGTTGTTGATATCCGCCAGTTCGCTTTTCAGCTGGTCCTTGTAATCGTCCGGCAGCGGCATCCGCCAGCAGCGCTCGTGGGTCTTTTCGGCTGACTGCAGGATTGCGGCCGCCAATGGTTCGTTATTCGAGAAGAGCCCGGCCATTCCTTCACCAAGGGCCATTACGCAAGCGCCGGTCAGCGTGGCCACATCGATCAGGAAATCGGGTTTGTGGCGGGCAACGGCATAGGCGATCGCATCGGCCAGGATCAGGCGTCCCTCCGCATCGGTGTTGCCGATCTCAACTGTTTTGCCGTTGTAGGTGCGGATGATGTCTCCCGGTCGGGTGGCCGAGCCGGACAGCATGTTTTCTACCAGCGGAACGATGCCGATAACCCGCAGTTTCGGCTTGAGGCGGGCGATTGCGAGGAGTGCGGCCGCCGCCGCTGCGGCCCCGGCCATGTCGGATTTCATCATGCTCAATGTTTTCGAGATCTTCAGGTTCAAGCCCCCGGAGTCGAACGTCACGCCTTTTCCGACAATGACCACGGTTTTCCGCACCCCCTTCGGGGCATGTACGAGCTCGACCATGGCGGGCGGGTTGTGGCTCGCGGCCGACACGGCAATGATGGCGCCGAACTTTTCCTTTTGAAGTTCTTTTTGGCCGAACGTCTTGACCTGGAGTCCGGATTTACGTGCACGGCCGGCGATCGAGCGGGCCAACGCGGCCGGCGTCTTGTCGTTGGCCGGCATGTTGACCCAGTCGCGGGCCATCAGGCTGCCCTTGCAGATCCCCCATACCCTGGCCGACAGTTTGCCGCAGGCCCTGGCGATATCAGGCGGCACCAGCAGGTCAATTCGCTTCAAGGGGCGCTGGTCTTTGTCGGTTTTGTAAGCGACAAAGCGATGGTTGGCGAGGCCGGCGCCCTCCAATAACGACTCGATGAGCGCTTCCTGTGTGATTTCCGGTAGGTCGAGGCTGGGAACGACAACGGCGATGTTGCGCAATTTTTTCTGCAGGGCCTGTTTTACAGCGCGGCCGGCGGCAGCCCGCACAATTTCTCGGTCTGCATCGGCAGCCGGTCCGAGGCCGATGAAAAGGGCGCGGTGTGCCTTGGCGCCGGGCGGATCATACAACACGACTTCGTCTCCCTTCGCGCCCTTGAACTCGTCCAGCTTTTGAATGCGCGCCACCATCGAGGAGAGCAGGGGATGATCGTGCAGTTCGGCATCCTCACAGACCGGAATGATCAGCATGTCGGTGTCGGATGCAGCCGGTTCCAGTGATTTCATGTAGAGCATGAGTGTCTCTCCTCGTTTGGTCGGCCGCTGGGTAAGGGCGTCCCGTTGACGAATGTGTCCGGCAGCATATCGGCGGCGTCCTATCCTGTCAAGCGCGAAGCATTGCATCCACATATTCTCGACGAAAACAAGGATCCCGTGGCAGGGCTTTGACCGCAAGCATCCAATTTTATCGAAGAGGAAATTTTTAAGTTTCGGTGAAAAATTTCAAATCGCAAATAACAAATAACAAATAAGTCACAATGACCAATTCAAAATTCCACTTCAATGACCTCCACCAAAGCCAGTGGAATGGCTTGTGAGCCGTTCAAAGCGTTCTTTTAAAACCATTTTGAGTTTTGAATATTGTAATTTGGAATTTATTTGTATTTTGGTGCTTGTGTATTGGTATTTGGCATTATTTTAGGCGGGTGGGCAAGCCCTGAAATCTGAAACCTAACCAACACTGCCGATGGTCTTTGTTATGTACTCAGGCTTGAAATATCGAGTAGCGATCGACAATCGAGTAGCGATCGACAATAGATAAGATAATTTATGTGTGACTATACCTAACCGACTCAACGGACACAACCACTGCCCGCTTCAATCCGGCTGCTCGGCTTCAGGTAAAGGTTGACCGAGAACCGTTGCATCTTTTCTCCCGAATAGGTTCGCTGCGGATGTCAGGCTGCTGCCAGGGTCTTGAGACGGGTGATCGTCTCCCATGAAAAGGATTCTTTGCGGCAGGGCAAGATGGCGTTGTTGGTGAAGATCGGGTCCGCGGCCAGATCGTAGCGGGATGCGGCGACGGCGGCGGGCCACAAATCGGTGTGGGGGATGGGGGAGTAATGGGCCAGGATCGGCGTGACGCCATTGTCCTTGACGATCTGGATCGACGCCGCAATCTCTTCGAAGGACTGTCCGGGCAGTCCCACCAGAAGGTAGGCTCCGACCTGGGGCTTTTCGAACCCGGTCTGCTTCAGACAGTCGACCGTCCGTTGAAACTCGTCGGCCGCCACCTTCTGTTCCTGTTCCGGACGCCGGGAGGTACCGGCGGTCTCCAGTCCGAGCCGCACGGTTTCGAATCCGGCCCGCTTCATCAGGCGCGCGACGGCCGGGGTGATCCAGCGGATGTGCAGGGCATTGGGGGTGTGGAAGCGTATCTTCGGGCCGTGCCGAATCACGCCTTCGAAAAGCGGCACGGCGTGGTGTTCGGCCTGCATCAGCAGGGCGTCGTCGTAAAACACGAAATCCCGCACGCCGAAATCGCGGTGCCAGCGGCAGATTTCATCCACGACCCCTTCCGGGCTGCGGGTCATTCGATCGGGGTTCAATTTTTTCGCCGCGCAGTAGGCACAGGCGAACGGGCAGCCCTTGGCGGTCAGCAGGGGGACGTAACCGATGCGGTGTTGCAGATCGTGCGCCGGATGCGGATAGGTGTCCAGGTCCTGCGGGTCGAAGCGTGCGGACGGCCTAAATCCGGTGACCTCTGCCACCATATCGAGGAGCACGGCCTCGGCGGCCCCGCTGACCACCCGGTCGACACCGGCGGTCTGCCGGGCGTGCTCGCCGCAGAGCGTGGCGTAGATCCCGCCGAGAATCAGTGGCACATCTGCAAATATGTTGCGCAGAACACCGATGGTCTCCTGCACGCCCGAATACCAGTAGGTCATCATCGAGGTGACCAGGATCACATCGGGGCGGGGGAGCGACCGCAAATCTTCCCGCAGCCATTCGGGTTTGATGCCGTAGCGGGAGAAGCGGCGGGGGACGTCCGGCAGTGCCGCCGGTTTCGGCAGGCGGGTTTTCAGGTAAGGTCCGCGGCCGCAGCGACGCTGCGGATCGGTCGCTGATGCGCGCGGATGAAAGCGGTCCAGGCAGTCGATGTAAGAGACCGCGCAGCCGTGTTGCCGCAGCAGCGCGGCCAGCACCAGCAGCCCCAGAGGCTTGGCCCAGAAGTCGTAGGCGGCGAAGTCGTGGATCCAAGGGTTGACCAGGAGGATGTGGGGAGCGGCTGTCATTCGGTTGGCCGGCTAACCCTTAACCCGGTTAAACCGGAAATTACAAAACCCAAATACCTAAGTCCAAATAAATCACAATGACCAAAATTTAAAATCCCAAATGCGAATCTGATCATAAGAAAGAACGGTTTTTGACGTTTTGCAAGTTCATCAATTTTCGAGATTGTCCTCATCGCGGTTCGGGAAGTACTGCATCGAGGTCTTCTTGAGTTCGCGGCGGCTGAACAGCAGGGCGTAGTCGGCGACGCCCGATTTTTCGGCCATTTTGCGGGCCGTTGCGCGGCATGAGGCCTCGTCGCGGGCGTGGATCATGGTGTAGAGGTTGTAGGGCCAGTCACCGGTGGGATTGCGCCGGTAGCAGTGCGAAACCTGCCGGAAGCCTGCCATGATCTTGCCCACGGTTTCGATCCGGTCTTCTTCCACTTGCCACGCGACCATGGCGTTGGCGGTAAAACCGGATTTCTGGTGGCGGATGGTGGCGCCGAAGCGGCGGATGACACCACGGGCGCATAAATTCTGCAGTATCTCCAGCAGTCGTTCCTCCGGGATGTCCAGGCTCTTAGCGATCGGCCGGTAGGGTCGGCTGGTGACCTCGATGTTACCCTGAATGGCGGCGATGACCCTTTTTTCGATTTCCGTCAGCATGGGACCTCTTTTAGAATGGTTCGGGTGAGTAAGTCAAGGGTCCGGGTTGTGGGTTTCGAGTTGCGCGTTACGGGTTTCGAGTTGCGGGTTGGAAGTGCGAATTTTTCACACAGACTCTGGGCGGGCGAGCCCCTTACTTTTCTGGAAAAAGCCGCCGGATGTCGGCTTCAGTTGCCCGGCAGATGCCGCGCTCGGTGATGAAACCGGTCACCAGGCGGGCGGGCGTCACGTCGAAGGCATAGTTGATCGCCGGGCTGCTTTGCGGCGGTACCAGCACGCGGCGGAGTATGCCGTCCGCGCTGCCCTGAACAAAGCGGATTTCATCCGGGTCGCGTTCTTCCACGGGTATCTCTTCGAGGCCGTCACGCAGCTGCCAGTCGAAGGTGCTCGAGGGGAGGGCCACGTAGAAGGGCACTTCGTTGTCGCGGGCCGCCAGGGCCTTGAGATAGGTGCCGATTTTGTTGGCCACGTCGCCGGTGCAGGTGGTGCGGTCGGTGCCGACGATGACGATGTCCACCAGGCCGTGCTGCATGAGGTGCCCGCCGGTGTTGTCGGCGATCAGCGTGTGGGGCACGCCGTGTTTGGACAGCTCCCAGGCCGTCAGGCGGGCGCCCTGGTTGAGAGGACGGGTCTCGTCGACCCAGACGTGAACCGGGAGGCCGCGATCATGAGCGGCGTAAACCGGTGCGGTGGCCGTACCGTATTCGACGCAGGCCAGCCAGCCGGCATTGCAGTGGGTCAACACGTTGACGGGACGGTTGTGCTTGCGTTCACGGATGGCCGTGATCAAGGCCAGCCCGTGTTCCCCGATGTTGCGGCAGTTTTCGACCTCCTTCTCGGCGATGGCGGTGACTTCGTCGCGGGCGATGCCGATTGGATCGGCTCCCGACGGTTTTTTCGCAAGGGTGGCCAGCATGCGATCCACGGCCCAGGCGAGGTTGACGGCCGTCGGCCGAGCCTCTTTGAGCATGCGACCGGCTCGTGCGGCGGTGTTCGGATCACCCGGATCCCGCCGCACGGCCAGGTAAACCCCGGAGGCGGCCGTGACCCCGATCAAGGGTGCACCTCGTACGGCCATCTCCTTAATGGCCAGAATGGCGTCCGAGACATCCGCCAACTCCATGATGACCAGCTCGTGGGGCAGCCGCCGCTGGTCGATGATTCTGACCGT
>JBDNAO010000175.1:0-8161 GCA_039768375.1 Desulfobacterales bacterium
CCAAGGTTTCAACTAACCACTAACGACCAACGACTAACTTTGCGTCTTTTCTGGCCACCGTCTAAAAAGAATCGAATGTATCAATATTGATACGCATTGGTTTGGGTCGGCTTCAACGAGATGCCGTATTTTTTCATTTTCTTGTAAAGCAGGGTGCGGTGAATGCCGAGCATATCCGCTGCCCGGGTCTTTTTGTAGTCGGCTTCTTCGAGTGCCCGCAGGATGGCGGTCTTTTCGACCCGTGCCTGGGCCTCCTTGATCCACGCGTGTTCCGATATCTTCGAACGCTTCGTCCCGCGGGTAATATAGAAGGGTAAGTGGTCCGGTTCTATGGTTTCGTCGTCCAGGGCAGAAAGGGCCCGCTCCAGCACGTTCGATATTTCGCGAACATTCCCAGGCCAGTTATAGGTTTTCAACAGAGCTTCGGTTTCTTTGACCAGCTTTACTTGCGGCAGGGCGGCCTCCTCCGCCAAATTTCGCAGCAGGTGGCGGGCATTGGGAATGATGTCGCGTTTGCGTTCCCGCAGAGGTGGTATATGGATCGATATGTCATCGAGGCGATAATACAGGTCCTTGCGAAACCGACGGCCAGCGATCATTTTATCCAGATCCTTATTGGTCGCGGCAATCAATCGAAAATCCGAACGAATCACCGTGTTCCCACCGATCCGCTAAAACTCCTTGTCTTCCAAAACACACAGTAGTTTGGCTGCATCTCGAGCGGCATGTCGCCGATTTCATCCAGAAAAACGGTGCCACTCTGGGCGAGTTCGAATTTTCCCGGTTTGCCGACATCCTTCACATCCTTGAACATGACCTGTTCGAAAACAGCGATAACTTTTCCATTTTTTCGTTTGATGTTTAAACCCCGGCTCGCAACACTTTATTTATATGTGGCTGTAATAATATTAAAAAAATAAAACTTGAATGGGCGATTTTAATCCTTTACAACCAATGCTCGCTTCCGATAATAAAGGTATAATCAATTCCACCGCGAGTCTTGGCCCTCAAATTATGCATCAACTCGACAACATGTAGACGAATAGATACACATATCCACATATACTGGTTAAACTTTGATGTCGAGACAATAGATGAGCACGGGTCGTTTTTTCTTAAATAGTGTCTGGTCAGAAATGGTAGATTTTGACTCTGGACAAGACCACAGCGATTTTGATATCGCAGACTAAGCGGTCACGTCTAGACGTGGCCGAAGATTGCAAAGAGAGAAGAACGCCGGCCCTGGCCGTAAGATGCCGATTCTGGATGGACATCGAATAAAACACACAATAACCAGTCCGTCTGATTTGGCGCAGACCTCCCGTCTTGAGGAGTTAATTGGCCTGCAATTTGCGCTTCGAGATAAAAATCGTATCGCCCGGTTTGTCAGACACAACCACAGGTGGAGGTAGAGATGGAAATCAAAGAGCCGGCCATCAAGAAAGAAGATATATTGATTTTGGAGGACGACAATTTCAATGCCGATCATGTGTGCATCGTTACGGGAGCTGGTACGGGTATCGGTCGGGCGACGGCGGTGGCGGCCGCCGCCAACAAATTGATGACAGTCGGCGTGGACATAAATGAGGAGGAGGGAAAGAAAACCCAGAAAATGGCTCGGGATATGGGTGGCCAGATGATCTTCATCAAGGCTGATTTGACCAAAGATGGCGACATAGAACACGCCGTCGCCGAGGCCGCCAAACTAGGGACGATTAAGTATCTTGCCAACATCGCCGGCATCCAGCACATTGATTCGGTGGAGAACTTTCCCATGGAAAAATATGACCTCATGCAGCGGATCATGCTCCGGGCCCCGTTTTACCTGGCCAAGCTGACCATCCCCTACATGAAGAAGAGTTCGGACGGCAGCGGTGCAATCGGCAATATAGGCTCCGTTCATGCCCACCTATGTACACTCAACAAGCCGGTGTACAACATCACCAAGTTCGGTTTGCGGGCCTTGAGCCAATCGATTTCAGCCGAGGGCGCGGGTAAAGTGCGTTCCTTTACAATCAGCACCGGTTTCGTGAAAACGCCGCTGGCACTCAACCAGATTCCCGCCCAGGCCAAACAGCGTGGCATAACGCCGGAAGAAGTCGTCACGGATGTCATGCTGGGAAGATCCCGCATAAAGGAGATGATGTCGCCCATCGAAGTCGGCAACCTCTTTGTTTTCGGGTTTTCGCACTTTGCACGCTATCTCGTCGGCGGCGATCTTCTCTTCGACGGTGGCATGGTGCTGACATATTAACGTTGCGCTAAAACTTGACAGGAAGGGGGTGGATGACACTGGAAAAATCTTGAATCAAGTTTTCAACCGCTGCAATGTTGATCGGGGCAATCCCGGTACAACACCCGGCAACTCGAAAATCGTATAGGAGGTGTTAAAGATGAAAAGATTTTTCGCAATTTCGATATGTGTGCTGCTTGCCGTCTGCCTGATCACCAGTTTTTCCTTCGCAGCCGAAAAACGGGAAAAATTCGGGGTCGACAAACGGTCGGATATGGCCAAACGCGTTAAGTTCAAACCGTCCACCGAGAAAATCCGCTGGAAGATGGTCATGCCCTGGTCCAAGGGCCTGCTCTTCTACGACATCGCATCCCACTTTTGTGACAGCGTGCGCCTGGCCTCGGCCGGCCGGTTAAACATAAAGCCCTTTTCAGCCGGCGAACTGGTCCCGGCCATGGAAACATTCGATGCCGTCAGCAAGGGCACGGCCCAGGCCGGCCACGACTGGCCCGGCTACTGGAAGGGCAAAAACGAAGCCTTCGTCGCCTTTGCCTCTGTTCCCTTTGGGCTCGACGGTGAAGGCTATAACATCTGGCTCTACGAAAAAGGCGGCGCCGAAATGATGGCCGAGCTTTACGGGCAGTTTAACCTGGTGGCGCTGCCCGGTGGCCAGTGCGGCCAGGAGATGGGGCTTTTCTCCAATAAAAAAGCCGTCAGCATGGCTGATTTTAAAGGGATGCGCGTCCGGACCCCGGGCTGGTACATGGACATCATGAACAATCTGGGGGCCTCGGTCAGCCCCCTGCCGGGCGGTGAGATTTACCTGGCTTTAGAGCGTGGCGTAATCGACGCGGCCGAGTTCTCTTCACCGGCCATCAACTACCCCATGGGCTTCGACGAGATCACCAAGTACGTGATCCAGCCCGGCGTTCACCAGCCGGGTATCCAGTGTGCCGTTTTCTTCAACAAGGAAGCCTACGACAAGTTGCCCGAAGACCTGAAGTGGATCATCGACCTCGCCGCCAAGGAGACCCAGCTGTGGTCCTACAACTGGGTCAACGGCCTGAACGCCGAAGCCATTCGCCTTTTCAAGGAAAAAGTCGAGATCGTCAAGATGGACAAAGACACGCTGATCGAATTCCGCAAGGTCACCAAGACCTATCTCGACGGCCTCAAAGAAAAGTATCCGGACGTCAAAAAAGTTCTCGACTCTCAGGAAGAGTTCTTGGTGTCCTTTGCCGACTGGCGCGATGCCCGCAGTGGGGCGACCCCTTGGCCTTATGAAATCTACATCGAAGGACGGACGACCGAATAAGGCCGACGTCGGATAATTCATACTGAAAACCGGCCGGATCCCACTATTTTGGACAATGAGATCCGGCCGAACGGAAACGATTCGAGGAAGCAAACATGCTGGCGAAAATCACCAAGGCTATCGACACCATCAATACCAAACAGGGAGATTTGACCTCGCTGCTCATTTTACCCTTAGCGATCGTGGTCTTTTACGAGGTCATCATGCGCTATGTCTTCAACGCGCCCACCATCTGGGGATTCGAGGCGACCATCTTTCTCTACGGGTTGCATTTTATGTTCGGTTATTCCTATACCGAGGTTCTGGAAGGTAATGTCAAGGTGGACATTTTTACGTCCCGCATGCCGGAAAAAACTCGGGCGATTCTGAACATTATCACCCATTGCGTTTTTTTCCTGCCCGTGTTTTCCTGCCTGACCTATTATGTCTTTCAGTATGCGTTAACGTCAACGATGCAGCTCGAAGTCAACTCCACCAGCTGGGCGCCGCCCATTTGGCCGTTCAAGCTCATCATGGCTTTTTGTTTCTTTTTACTGCTGATGCAAGGGGTTTCAAACGTGCTCAAGAGCATTCTTGTGCTTACCGGAAAAACCGAACAGACTGCAAAGGGGTAGGACGATTATGAGCGTAGAATTCATGACCGTGGCGATGTTTGTGACCCTTATCCTGGCCATCACCCTGGGGCACGAGCTGGCATTCACCCTGGCGGCGGTGGCGACCTTGTTCGGCCTGATCGACAATGGTTTCAACATTCCCCACCTGTTTTTCATGTATGCCAACAACGCCTGGGGCTTGTTCAACAATTACACGCTGGTGGCCATCCCGTTGTTCATTTTCATGGCGCAACTGCTGGACCAGTCCAAAGTGGCCGAAGCCCTTTTCGAGGCCCTCTACATCGTTCTGGGGAGCGTCAGGGGCGGTCTGGGACTGGCGGTGGTCGTGGTGTGCACCGTTTTTGCGGCCACAACGGGCATCATCGGTGCTTCGGTGGTCGCCATGGGCCTTCTGGCCACACCGGCCTTGATCGGGAAGGGGTATCAGAAGGAGCTGACCAGTGGTATCATCTGTGCCTCGGGCACGCTCGGAATTCTGATTCCGCCGAGCATCATGATGGTCGTTTACGGCGGACTGACCGGGCTGAAGGAAACCTCGGTGGGCAACCTTTTTGCCGGGGCGATTTTACCGGGCCTGATTCTCTCGGGGCTTTACTTTGCGTACATAACCATGCGCTGCCTCATCAACCCCAAGCTGGGTCCCCCTATCAGCAAGGAAGAAGCCGGCAAGTGGAGTGCCAGGCAGAAATGGCTCATGACCCTCAAGAGCCTCGTCCCGCCTCTGGGCCTGATCCTGATGGTCATGGGAACGATTTTGGCCGGAATTGCCACGCCCACCGAGGCCGCCGGGTTGGGCGCCCTGGGTGCCTTCATTCTGGCGCTGTTCAACCGGGCTGTCAGCTGGAAGATGATCGTCAAGGCCAGCCGGGCCACGATGAAAACCACCGCCATGGTCATGACCCTTTTCATCGGCGGTATGTTTTTCAGCACGGTTTTCCTGAGCATGGGCGGCGGCGACGTGGTGGCCGACCTGTTTATCGGCAGCGGCCTGAACCGCTGGCTGTCTCTGGCGATTATGATGGGCATCGTGTTTATGATGGGCATGTTCATCGACTGGGCCGCGATTCTGTTGGTGACGGTGCCGATTTTCATGCCGATTGCCATGGAACTCGGCTTCGATCCCCTCTGGTTTGCCATCCTGATGTGCGTCAACCTGCAGACCTCGTTCCTGACGCCGCCCTTCGGTTACGCCCTGTTCTATTTCGCGGGCGTGGCGCCGCCGGGATACACCATGATGCACATTTATCGCGGCATCATCCCCTTTGTCATTCTCCAGGTCATCGGTCTTTTGGTTATCGGCGCTTTCCCCCAGCTGTCCACCTACCTACCCGACCTGTTTTTCGGCCGATAAATTTTAAGCCGGTATAAATTTTTACCCCGGAACGATCCGTTCCGGGGTAAAAATTTATTAATCGAAAGCGATCAGTCTATTCCGGAGGCTTCCCTGATGCTCCTGGCAATGACCGAAATGTCCTCGTCGCCGTGGCCGCGGGCGATCAGACCGGTCTCCACTTGTTCGACATAGGCCGTCACGGGCAGTGTCACGCCCAATTCGCGAGCCACCTCCAGGGCAATGTCGAGGTCCTTGCGGTGGAGCCGGACCTTGAAACCCAGCGGATAGGAATTTTTGATCATGTTGCCGGAGCGGTTGATCATCGCCCAGGAACCGGCGGCGCCGCCGCCCACGGCTTGGACGACTTTTTGCATATCGAGACCGGCCTTGAGACCGATGGCGATTCCCTCGGCGACACCCCAGTACGTTCCGGCCACGACGATCTGGTTGATGGCCTTGGTCAGTTGACCGGCCCCTATCGGTCCCACATGGGTGATGGTTTTGCCCATGGCCTCCAATACTGGCCGCACTTTAATCAGGTCGGCTTCCTCGCCGCCCACCATGATCGACAGAGTGCCCTTTTGAGCGCCCTCGGAGCCGCCGGACACCGGCGCGTCCAGCATATGGACGCCCTTTTCACCCAGCCTTTCGGCAATGCGGCGGGTGGCGCTGGGACTGACGGTGGACATATCCACGACGATGGTTTCCGGCGCGGCGCCGCGGATGACGCCGTTTTCACCCAGAATGATCTCCTCTACGTCGGGTGTGTCGCTGACGCAGGTGATGACGATTTCAGTACCTTCGGAGGCTTCCGCCGGAGAGGCGGCCCGCCGGGCACCCGCTGCGGCAACCGTCTCTTCTTTATGCCGGGTACGGTTGTGCACAGTCACCTTGTAACCGGCTTTCAGCAGGTTGAGCGCCATCGGAGCGCCCATGGTTCCCATACCGACAAAAGCAACGTTCATGCTGACCTCCCTTCGATAATATCAACTGCATTGACGATTCGTGTATCTATACACAGCGTCATAATAAATTTCGTATTGGCTTTTGGTATCGCTGAACTTAAATCCACCTTAACGAGTCAAACACGCAGAACGCTGGGTATGTATGCACAATGATTTATGCCGTTTTGTATAATTCCCATTTTCGCTGAATTTGGCAGTCAAGAGCGGGCAGCGCCGATTCTGCAGTCGGAGGTCATCGATGCGATTTGCAGCAACAACCGGCTGAGAGTCGATCTCAAACCTTTTCCTCCGGCAGGCGCACCACCAGTACCGGTGTCCGGGATCGGTGGACGACCCGCCGGGCGGTGCTGCCCATCAAGGCCTCGGCAAACATTCCCTGGCCATGGGTTCCCATGACGATCAGGTCACAGCCGGTCTGTTCGGCCTGTTTAAAAATTTGATTCACCGGTTCCCCGGTTTTAACGACAACGTCACCGGCGGCGAAGTCATGGTCGACCTTGTCCGGCCAGGTCTCCCGGTAGACCGTTTCGAGTCTTTTTCTTATGGTCTCCATTACTTCCTTTTCCTGACGTTTCCTGATCTCTTTCCACTTGTCTTCGCCGAACATGGAGGCCAGCTGAAAAGTCGCGCTGGGGGAGAAGTCCTCGATAACATGCAGGACGATAATTTTCGCACCATAGCGCTCGGCAAGGCTGGCGGCATAACCGAATGCGTGGCGGGCGTTTTCGGAAAGGTCGGTGGCATATAAAATCTTCTTAATATCCGGTAACATTTTTACTCCTCCTGTCATTTCATTTGGTTTGCACTTTCGCATCGGCGCAGTTCATTACGGATAATCTTTCCGGTGGCCGTCATGGGTAGTTCATCGACGAAAGCGATCTCGCGGGGGTATTCGTGGGCGGCCAGACGGCTTCGGACGTGGTTTTGAATCTCGGCCTTGAGGGCCATATTTCCTTCGACACCCGGCTTGAGGACGACAAAGGCTTTGACGATTTCGGTGCGCAGCTCATCCGGAACCCCGATTACTGCTGCCATTGCCACGGCCGGATGCCTGATCAGGCAGTCCTCGATTTCACCGGGGCCGATGCGGTAGCCGGCACTGGTGATCAGGTCGTCTTGCCGACCGACAAACCACAAATATCCATCCCGGTCCTTTCGGCCCTTGTCCCCGGTCAAACACCAGGTCCCCACAAATTTGTTGCGGGTGGCTTCGGGATTGTTCCAGTATTCCAAGAACATGACCGGATCGGGACGTCGGATGGCAATGTTGCCGACAGTCTCGGCCGGCAGCTCGCGCCCCTCGTCATCGATGATTTCTACCATATGGCCGGGAACGGCGCGACCCATCGAACCCGGCTGCACCGTCATGATTTGGGCACAATTGCCCACCACCAGGTTGGCTTCCGTTTGCCCGTAAAACTCATTCACCGTCACACCCAGGGTCTCCCGGCCCCACTCGAGCAGTTCCGCCCCCAGGGTTTCACCGCCGCTGCCAACGCTGCGGAGCCGAAACGCGTGGCGCGTGCCGGGATATTTGACCTGACGCATCATTTTGAGGGCCGTCGGTGGTAAGAAAGCATTGCGGACGTTGTGTTTGGCCATCAGGTAAAAAGCGAATTCCGGATCGAATTTGCGGGCTCGATAGGCCAGAACCGGAATGCCGTGGTGCCAGCTGGGAAAAAGCACATCGATCAAGCCGCC
>JBDNAO010000176.1:0-9632 GCA_039768375.1 Desulfobacterales bacterium
CACAAAATTCTGAGCCGCTGGGCAATCGAACAAAGCCATCAAGAGACCACGGCAGCCGAGGCCGAATACAACCCGCCGCTATGATCCTCAGCCGCTCTTCGCTTGTCGTTAATCGTTTGCTATGACGGCAATGGTTGACCCTCTGAAAACTTCCTTGTTTCTTTGAGCCGAAAACCGGCAGCGGCCGCGGGCTAACCTGAAAATTATTCGTTGGCGTTAAAAATGTTGCAACCCTCGTTGATTCTGGATTAAACCGTTCTATATTGCAGCAAGGGACATCACCCGCGCAACGCCTAATCAGTTTACCCCAACCGCGGGGGGGATCTTGTCGGAGGGCTGGATGATGCTCGTATCTTTTCGTGAACCCTTAGTCCATCGATTCACAAATTCGATGAGGAATTTATTTGCGCAGGACTTAGTGGTCTTGTTCGTAAATACGGTGTCGCACCGAGATGACCGAGGCACCCGCAGCGCAAGGCGCGAGAAGCAAGCATACCAAGCGTATGCGAGCGCCGAGCAACACGGCGCGGCGGGATGCATCGGTCATTGAATGCCACCGTATTTACGAATAGGGCCACTTAGCAACCGGCACAGTCGGAAAGAAAGTTTCAGGTATCGTAGGACTCTTTATCTTGGGGAGGAGGTCATACCACCGATGGGCATGATCAAGGTTGCAATAGTGGGAATCGGTAACTGTGCCAGTTCACTGATTCAGGGGATCACCTACTACAGAGGCAAGGGTCCGGCAGATGCAACCGGTTTGATGCATTGGGATTTGGGAGGATACAGGCCTGGCGACATCGATGTCGTTGCGGCATTCGATATCGACCGGCGTAAAGTCGGCAAGAGGGTCAATGAAGCGATCTTTGCACTCCCCAATTGCACCAAAAGATTTTGTCCCGACCTGCCGCAGTCTGACGTTACGGTCAGCATGGGCCGAATCCGCGACGGCCTGTCGGATCACATGCGGGATTACGAGGACCGGTACACCTTTTTGCTTTCCAATGCTCCCGAACCGGCACATGAGGCTGTAGTGGATCTTCTTAGAAAAACCGGTGCAGAAATCCTCCTGAACTACCTGCCGGTCGGCTCGCGACGCGCGACACAATTTTATGCCGAATGCGCCCTCGAAGCCGGCATCGCCCTGATCAACAACATCCCGGTTTTTATCGCGAGTGATCCGCAATGGGCTCGACGATTCCGGGAAAAAAACATACCGATCATCGGCGACGACATCAAGTCCCAGTTTGGGGCCACCATCACGCACAGGGTCCTGACCGATCTGTTCAGGAAACGGGGGGTTAAGCTCGAGCGGACCTACCAGCTCAACACGGGGGGGAACACCGATTTTTTAAATATGCTCAACCGTCATCGGTTGATTTCGAAAAAAGAGTCGAAGACTGAAGCGGTTCAATCCGTGGCGGCTCAGCGACTGGAAAACGAAAACATTCACATCGGCCCGAGTGACTATGTCCCCTGGCAGAAGGACAACAAGGTATGCTTCATCCGGATGGAGGGACGATTGTTCGGTAATGTCCCCATGGAAATCGAACTGCGTCTATCGGTCGAAGATTCTCCCAATTCGGCCGGAGTCGCCATCGATGCGATCCGGTGTGTCAAACTCGCGTTGGACCGCGGCCAAGGCGGTGTTCTCGAAGGCCCTTCGGCGTATTTTTGCAAACATCCACCGCGTCAATTCACAGACGATGAAGCGTTTAGCCTGACCGAAAATTTCATATCTCTGTTCTCGGAAAAAGGAGATGCAAAGACCGACTATCCTCAACAACGCGAACCTCTGTCAAATTAAGAAGTGTCCATATTGAAAATGGGGGACGGAGATCACATGGCGGTCAAAGACCGGATCTGAAATCCAACACAATCCCTGAATTGTTGACATGACGCTTCGCAAGAGTTTTCTGGCCGAACCCTACTACCGGTGGCTCAACAAGCGGATTCTGTCATATGTCAATCGCTTGACGCTCCATCCGAATCAGTTCACGCTGGTCGGCGTTCTTTTGGCCGCCGCCGTTCCGATCGGATTTTTCCTGCATCCTGTCGTCGGTCTTCTTTTCATGCTTATTTCCGGTTTTGCCGACACAGAGGACAGACCCATCCAATGTCAAATTCTTGACGTCCTTAAACGACAAGAATTAATAATATCTCAATATTTTAGGTAGTTATCTTTTAGGGTAAGTTGGCATATATTTTGCTGTAACTATTTTACGTCCGTTTCATCTTCATTGATGGCTTCTGGAGTATGGCGGACTTCAGAAGCACGCCTCCTTTCGGACGCCCCCGGAGTCGATCCGACTCCGGGGGTACAACCCCCTGCTGATAAGCACGCATTCATCAGCCATCTCCCCCGCTCCTCCCAAACAACGAACCGATCATCTTAAACGAATCAGTCATTTCCATGAAACCGCGGATGGACACTATCCAGCGTTCCCACGGGGGTCGAATCGACTGGTTTTGTGTATCTCCATAAAGGGTATTGCAAACCATTGAATGATCCGCGTATAGAGGGGTTATTTGAACAATAAGTGCACAACCGGTCAATGAGCTGTCATTTCAAATTCTGTCGTCCACAAAAAGATACCTTTCGGCTCCAGAAGGCCGATATCGTCTTTTTTCAAAACGCCGCATCATGCGGTGACCATCACAACTCGTTTCACTCACAATGGACACTTTCTCCATGTCATTTCTCGGTCACATCCCCGCCATATTGCGGATTTCCCTGGCATTCATCTTGATCCTGGTCGCCATTCGTAGAAAAGTCAGCCTCGGCAATGCTCTCACAGCAGGAGCGCTGGTTCTCGGACTGTCATTCGGTTTGGGGCCCCTGCAGATCCTCAAATCAGCCCTGCTTTCCGTTACTCATCCCAAGACGCTTGCCCTGGCCGTCATTGTTATGCTGATCCTGGTCCTCAGTCACAGCATGGAGGTAGCCGGCCAGATGAACAGATTACTCGACAATTTCCGTGGACTTGTGCGGCGCCCATCGCTCAACCTCATAGTCTTTCCCGCCCTGATCGGCCTGCTGCCGATGCCGGGCGGCGCCATATTCTCCGCGCCGATGGTCAAAAACCTCGGCCATCGCCATCTTCTGAAGGGCGACCAATTGAGCTACGTCAATTACTGGTTCCGTCATATCTGGGAATACTGGTGGCCGCTCTATCCCGGTGTTCTGCTAACGACCACCATCGCAGGCTTGAACCTCTGGAGTTTCGTACTGGCTCTCTTCCCGCTCACCCTGGTGGCACTGATGGCTGGCTATCGGCCCTTAAGGGGGGCCCTTGGCGAATCCCGTTCTTCTGCAGCCGAAGCCGACCGATCTGGTTTGCGACCTTTTCTGGCTGAATTGTCGCCGGTATTGATGGTGATTTTCTTAGGACTGGGTCTGGGTTTACTGCTGTCGGCTCTGACAGCCTGCGGAAGCTTTACCATTGCCAAAGAAACCGGTCTGGTAGTCGCCTTGATCCTGGCCATCTCCAGCGTTTGGTACCATAATCGTTTTACAGCTGCCCGGCTGCGGGCCGTCATTGTCAACCCCAAGCTCCTCGGCATGTTTTACATGGTGACGTCGATCCTTATTTTCAATGGTATTCTTGAAGATAGTCGCGCCATCGAGGCCGTCAGCCGCGAGTTGATACGCTGGCATGTTCCGCTGATGCCGATTACCATGCTGCTGCCCTTCCTTGTGGGCGGGGTGGCCGGAATCACGATCGCCTTTGTCGGCACGACTTTTCCGATCCTGATCTCCCTGATTCAGACCATGGGACACGGCCACCTGCTGCTGGCCTACATGATGTTGGCTCTGGTCAGTGGCTTCGTCGGGGTGCTGCTCTCACCCCTGCACCTGTGCCTGCTCCTGTCCAATGCCTACTTTAAGACCACGCTGGCAGAAGTCTACCGGCTCCTGTGGCAACCCTGCACGATCCTGATTTTGGCCGCCAGCGTTTACTTCAAGTTGATGTGTTCTCTGTTGGAACGTTGAGCCGAGGTGATCAATTACTGAACAAATTCATGTTCGGCCTCATGGTCAGATCGGGCGGTGTCTGAAAAAAGGATCTGAGGATATACCGGATCACCTCCATGTCGGATGCATTGAAGATCCGGGTGTAAAGGGTGTGACCGAACCGGAAGTTGGCGGCAAAGTAAAGCGCGAATTTCTTGAAACGCCGAAGGGCCTGGGCTTCGTCGAAATACAGCGGCAGGAGATCGGCCAGCCGCAGCGCAGTGTTGCCGTAGATATTCGGTCCAACGGACACTCCATTGGCCCACTCGGAAAAAACCCACGGGCGGGCCACTGCCATCCGTCCGATGGCAATTCCGTCGCAACCGGTCATCGACAGCATTGTGACACAATCCGTCCGGCTGAAAACATTACCGTTTCCAAATACCGGAATCGAAACCGCCTGTTTGACCAAACCGATATAGTCCCACCGCGGCGGCCGTGAGCGACGATCAGGGGCAACCCGGGGATGAAAGGTCAGGGCATCGGCTCCGGCCGCCTCGAATCGACGTGCCAGATCGACAGCCGCCAGAGGATTATCCTGCCAGCCGGTGCGAAATTTGACAAAAACGGGAATCGAAACCGACCGGCGCACCGCCTTCACGATGGCGGCAGCCAAAGACGGTTGCTTCAGGAGTGCCGCTCCGCAACGCCGGCTGCAGATCGCAGCCACCGAACAGCCGAAGTTAAGATCGACCCCGAAAAACCCCGCCTCTTGAACGGTGCGGGCTGCCCTGGCCATGGCCGCCGGATCGAACCCGACAATCTGACAGACCAGATGCGGCAATTCTTGATCCCGCCAACGGAACAGGTCTGACGCCTCACGATTTTCATGCGGAATCCTTCTGGCACTGCACATCTCGGAAAAGAGCAATCCAAATCCACCGAAAGAGGCCAGCAGTTCACGCATGGCGATGTTACCCAGATGGGTCATGGGAGCCAGGACCAGCCTCCCGGATATCGTACGGTTGCCGACGGCCAGGGGCATATTCAAAAATTCTGCGAGTCTATCACTCATTCGTCCCCCACATCAGAGATTTGAAAAGGCGCGTTCTGAAAAGATTCATACCTTGTCACGCGAGGTACGGCAAGTGCAGATGAAAGCGATAGCGGGCTCAATATTCATTTGTCTCAAACCGTCCGGACTGATATGGTATGATCCCAAAAACGTTTTTCCGGGGAGCCGCAAAATGGGATTTAACGACGACTTCATTGATCCGCTGGTCGAGGAAATTTTGACCGATGTTGCCGGATCCTTTTTTGAAAACCGCCGACAACTCGACGAAAAAATCGACCTGTTCCATAATTACGTGCAAGCACTTCGCCTCAAAGAGGCTGAGGTCCGGAACCCGGCGGCACTTCTCAACTACTTGTTGTTGAGAGGAGATCAGGCACCGGCATTCTACGAAATGCTCAACGTGGAGGGAACCCTCCTTACCGCTGCCGGGGCTGTCGTGCCGCAAAACGCCCAATTGTGCATGCCACTTGCAATCGGATTCTGCAACCGATTCTCGAAACTGGTTTGTAACGCTTACGACACCCTGCAAAAATCCTGCGCTGTCTATCTCCA
Source organism: Desulfobacterales bacterium (assembly GCA_039768375.1). Taxonomy (GTDB): domain Bacteria; phylum Desulfobacterota; class Desulfobacteria; order Desulfobacterales; family SG8-13; genus JARFQH01. The sequence goes on from JBDNAO010000176.1 coordinate 5,583, forward strand.
CGGCCGGTCTAAAGCAGACATGACCGCCAACCCGGATCCGACGAAAGCCTATTTCTACCTGGTGCTCGAAATGCACCGACTTGTCAATCAGGAAATCACCCGCATCAACGCGTCGATTTCTCCGAGCTGCGCGCTGCAGTTTGCCAAGAAATTAAATCCGCAGGTGCTGCAGAAGGAACAGATCACCGGTGGCGGCGCATCCGACACCCGATCGTTGGACGATAAGTTGTGCTACGCCACTATCGACTTCGACACGCTGTCGTTGAAAAGTTTTCCCGAATTGCCGGAAGTCGGAGTCGTCCTGCCCGAAGTCAAGCGCTTCTGTGAGGCCCTTTGCAAAAACCACGGCCGAAAAATAAAAGAAGTTATGGCAGACCTGAAATCCCGGCTTTCCAGTTGCAAGACGTAAAGGATCGAAAACACGATGACACGCCAGAATGACCGGTGCAACGCTCTGCCGCCGGATTATTGCGGCTGCATTCTGAATGAAACCTACAGCGAGAAATTGAAGAATCGTGTCGTCGAAACCATCGCATCCCATCGTCCCTACCGCGCGGCTCTGGGCATCGAAAAAGCGCTCGAGGAAATATCGACAAACTGCAGCACGCTCTATGATCCGCACGTGGTTTCCGAAACAGGGAATCCTGTTGACAAGCCATTCGATTTCTGATGTGAATACCGGCAGATACAACGTCGATCCGGCAGCACCGACAGGATGCCGGTAACAAGTGAAAGAATCGGTAAAGAGGGGGGCGACACGGGTACGTGTTGACAAAGACCGCTCTTCAAGTGAAAAATACGATGAAAACCACCTGGGAAGCCAGAATTAACGCCCGTTTCGACCACGCGGCAACAATCTTGATCGAAAACTTTACTAAGGGCACATATCATCACGGTAAAATGGTCAACTACAGCGCCGGGGGCCTGTATTTTGAGTGCGCCGTCGCTTACGCACCGGGCGTCCCGATCATTTTCGGCATCGAGAACTCACCCTATGCCAGGTGTCCTGGTGTTTACCACGGCCACGTGAAATGGTGCCGCCGGCTCCCCGAAAAACAGTCCCTTTACGATTTCGGCATTGGCGTTGCCTATGTCAAACCCGATCTCTCGCAGAATCTCCGTCGTCAACCGCACCCGCCTTCGCCTGCTCGGCGTCATCCAGCCACAAGCAGCCATGACGCGCCGCAAAAACCCGAACAACCGGAGAACGCCGAAGAGCGCCGGCTGGCGCCTGACGACCATGGAAGCACTCAGCGATCAATCGAGCAACGGCGACACTCCCGGCGGTCGTTCGGCAGGGCCACACTTTATGCTTCCCGCGACCGATTCATCAAGGGCACCGTCAAGGACATCAGCAAGGGGGGGATGTTCATCGAGGCCGCTGACGGAATCGCCGTGGGAGAACAATTGAACCTGGCGGTCCCGGCTGGTCATCGGCGCCGGGATTTCACGGTGCGAGGTGAAATTGTGCGGGTCGATCCGAATGGTCTGGCTATCCGATTTGAGCGCCTCATCAAAAACTAACGGCCGTCTCATGCATAAAAAGTTGATAAAGAAATCGCTGCGATGCTTGCTTGCAACCGCCATTTTGCTGGCGCTCGCCGGCGGTGTCTCTCCTGCCGACAAAACCTGGCCGCCTGAAAATGACTTGACGACCCAGCCGATTGAAATCACCGCCGACCGGCTGGTCAGCCACGGCGACCAGAACTATGCCGAATTCATCGGAAACGTGGTAGCCGCCCAAGGAAATTTTTCCATCCGCTCCGACACGCTTAAAATTACCTATCAACGGTCAGCAGAAACGGGGGCTAAAGGGGTATCCGGCGCCGATTCGATTGAAAAAATCGAGGCGATCGGACGGGTTAAGATAAACGCCGATGACCGCCGGGCTGAGTCCGATCGCGCGGAATACCGGATGAAAGACGATGTGGTCGAGTTAATTGGCGATAATTCTTTCGTAACCGACGGGAAAAATACGCTGACGGGATCAAAGATCTCCTGGCATCGCAAAACCGGTGAAATCGTGGTAGCGGGCAGTGACCAGAAACGGGTCAAAGCGGTATTCTATTCGACAAAGTCTCTTGCGCCGCAGACTCAGAAACCTGCCGACGGTACTGAAAAAGCCGCGCCAAAATAAGCTTACCGGGCCGCCGCCGGCCTGCCCGCTGAAAATTCCGGCCACGACCCTGCCTCCGAACAATGAGTTCGCAATTTTGGGCGTTGAGGCGCCCGGCCGGTAAGGCACGAAAACTCGGTATATCTGGAATTTTTGAGTTATCGCGCCGGCAGCCGGACGGGATGCATCGGCGTCCGAAATGTGACGTTATCCTTGAGTGAGCCCTTAGCCGCCATCGGTCTGAGGAAATGCCGTATTGGCATACAGATATTCCATCTTTTCCTTGTGTTTCAGCTCTTCACTGGCGATTTTCAGCAGCATGGTGTGCAAATCGCCCTGGGGATGCAGACGCGCCAGTCCCGTGTAGAAATCATGCGATCGCATTTCGCGGTGAGCGGCGACCAGGTAGACATCTTCACTGCGCATATCTTCCGCCACCGGCGGTTCTTCTAAATATTCGGCAATTTTGTATTCGACCGGATCGTTCATTCGCAGGGCCTGCACCCCGAATCCGCCATCACGATATCTTACCAGGAACTCGCGGTGCTTCTTCTCTTCGTTGGCGATAAACTCCAGGGTATCCTTTGCCGACCGATCGTGAACTTTGCCGAAGATATCCATGTAAAACCGGTAGGCCTCCTCTTCACGCCTAATGGCAATATCGATGACTTCCGCAACCTTTTTATCGTTCATTTCCGACCTCCTGTGTTTTTTTGTGCGACCTGGCGCCGAATGTTTCGCAGATCCAACAACCGCCGGTAGCTCAGCATCAACCCAATCCATTCGGCCAGACGTCCAGCCGGATCGCGGAAGCGGCTCTCTGCTTGGACAGCCAGTTTCGCCTCGATCTGTGCGAGTGCGTCGGCCCAATCCCGGCGATCGGGATTCTCGCGCAGAAGATGATGGTAAATTTCGGCGGCCAGGTCGTAGTGCCCCTGTCCGGCATAAATCTTGGCCATGGTCACGGTTCGAATGCCCGTGTCGCCCGGGTGCATCATGTCCGCCTTTCGTGCGTTTTCTGATTCAAGGATTTCCGTCGCGGCCGCCGGCCCCATCATCGGCATGACTGACGTCGTCCGGCGATACCGGATTTAAGGGTTTGACAATCACTTCTTTGCTGCCGATCATGCCCAACTCGCGGCGGGCAATGCTCTCGATGTAGGCCGGATCGTTTTTCAACCGCTCGATCTGCCGGTAAAGCCGTGCGTTTTCTTTCGCGATGGCCGTGTTTTCCGATACCACCTCACCATACCGGGTCTTCAGGCGCTTTCGGTCGGTCAACCCGTTTTCACCGAAAACGATCAATAGCAGCGTAGATAAAATGCCCATGAGCGCCGCTGCCAAGAAAAATTTCTGCTTAATTGTCATAGGTGCTGACACAATATTACAATAATACACCGGCCGTCAATCGGACGTTTCTGAATCCGATACAGGCCCGGCAAATTTCCGATTTAAAAATTCTTGACATCGATGGGCAAATTGAATAATAGATAGCGTTTAATAATTTAAAACCTTACGGGATTGCCGATTTTTATCCGCATCAGACGGGTTATCGTATCTGCAATATCTTTCTTGCATTGTGCTTTCATTTGCGGTGACCTCGACAATCGCTCACTGCAGACCTAATTTTCAAAAAAGGAGCGGCAGCATTGGCCAACCATAAATCAGCCTTGAAACGGGCACGGCAGAACGACATCCGACGCCTGCGCAACAAATCGACCAGAACCCGGGTAAAAAATGTGGTGAAAGACGTTCGGCAGGCCGTTGCCGACCAGAGTGGCGCAGATGCGGCGGCCGAATTGAACACCACCAAGTCGGCGATCGACAAGGCCGCCAAAAAAGGGGTCATCCACCGCAACACCGCCGCTAGAAAGATCTCCCGCCTGGCCAAACAGGTCAATGCCGCCGGCAAGTGAGATATCGTCGCTCTATAA
>JBDNAO010000177.1:0-2978 GCA_039768375.1 Desulfobacterales bacterium
CCGCATCTGCTTTGTTGTCGGGCACTTGAAGTACAAAAGTACGTCTGCGCGCCCGACGCCTTGCATCTGCGGCACCCTGTAAACGCTTACAATTAGCTTGTTTGGAGCGCATCGGACTTTGCACCCCTGTGAACGGTTACCATTCTTTTATGTGTAAGGGGTCAGCACGTGCTCTATAGCTGCCCTGATTTTATCGGCAACAAGCTCGAAATCCGCGCTATCCAGAACGAATGGAGGTGCGACGATGATGGCATCTCCGTCGATTCCGGCAAGGCCGGTTGACTTGTAGGTGATGATGCCGTATCCAAAAAGCGTTTGCCAGATCTTCTCGGTGAGTTGATGCTTTCGCGGGAACGGCGTGTTGGAGGCCTTGTCCTGGACCAGTTCGATACCCCACAGAAAACCGACACCCCGTATGTCGCCCACCCAGGCAAGATCACTGAGCCGGCTTTTGAGCGTTGCACCCAATATCTCTCCGGCTTCTGACACCCGCTCCACCAGGCGCTCACGCTCTAATATCCGGACAAGCGCCAGGCCGGCGGCCGCGGCAACGGGATGATGAGAAAAAGTGCCGCCGTGTGTGAATCCACCGCCATTGGCGCACACCGCCTCAAAATGGACAACCTTGACCCCGACCGCGGACAGCGGTACCGTGCCGCCGGCAAGGCCTTTGCCCAAAGTAACCAGGTCTGGCACCACATCATCGTGCTGGCAGGCAAACCAGCGGCCGGTGCGGCCCATGCCGCACAGCACCTCGTCCAGGATCAGCAGGACATCATAGGCGTCACAGATCCTGCGGATGACCTCCAGGTACCCAGCCGGCGGCGGATAGGCGGCAAGGGTGCCGCCGCTGACGGTTTCGGCCAGAAAGGCGGATACCGTTTCTGGTCCCATGTTCAAAATCGTCTCCTCAAGGGCCAGGGCGCAGCGCAGCCGGCAGTCGGGAAAGGTGAGTCCGTATGAGCATCGCAGACAATAGGGTGGCGGGATGTGAACGGCATCCGACAGCATGGGGGCATACGGGGTTCGGAACGCCGTCCTGCCCATGGCCGACAGTGCGCCCAGGGTCAAGCCGTGGTATGATTTCCAGCGGGAGATCAATCGGAACTTCTCGGGTCGCTGGTTGGCCAGATGAATTTGGCGGGCCAGTTTGATGGCCGCTTCCACGGCCTCGGCACCGCCTGACAAAAAGTAGAATCGGTCGATGCCCTCAGGTGCGTGCGCGGCCAGGGCCGTGGCCAGCGCTTCCGCCGCCGGCGTGGTGAACATGGTGGGATGAATGTAGTCATATGCCAGGATCTGATCGTAGACAGCTCGAGCGATTTCCTTTCTGCCGTGGCCAGCATTGACCACGATGGCCCCACCACTGGCATCTAGGTATCGATTTCCATCCTGATCCTCGATCCATACTCCGTCTGCCTTCACCGCCACCGGCAACGGCGGGTCCAGGCGCCTGGGGAATAAATTCCCTTCACGCCGGTTGCTTGCATCGACCATTATGGCATATCCTTTCACCAATCTTTGTTGCCGTAGCGCCACATGATCCAGTCCGACAGACGCACCCGTTCCACATCGATCCGGATCACACTGCCCGAGGCCAGGCGTTCCACCGCAATGGCGGTACCGTCCACAGCCATCCGGGTAGCGTTGACTACTGAAATGAAGAAATTAAATCCCGGGACCGTTGTCAGTCCTTCGTCCACCACCAGCCATTGGCCCTCCCGCCGGGTTCTTGCCGCGTATGTATTGGGAAGGCCGGTCCCCACCGAGGTCATGCGCGTTTCCTTGGCCTGAAGCACCGGCCCCGGCCCGATGCTAAACACGCCTTCGACCATAGTTTTTTCCACCGAGTGGCGGTAGCTCAATAAAACTTCACTTCCAGACACCACCCTCACCGCTCCAAAAAGCCGGTTTTCCTCCCTTGGCAGTCTCACCGTCACCGCGTCCACCCGCAAAAACAGCACCAGGCTCAGCAGCAGAACCAGGCTGGCCACCGGAACAGCCAATCGCCCTTTCCCGTGAGCCACTTCAATATCCTACGCGGCCGCAGGCGCCAAGGTTTGCTTGGCGCGCGAACGCTGCCAGAAATAGATCGCCGCAACCGATACGATGGCCAGGCCGTTGACCAGATGTTTGTTGATCATCATCTCACCGATGGACAGGTGGTTCGGATTGACCAGCAGGAAGGCCAGCCCCAGGAAAAGCAAGCGTTCAAAAATGGGTGTTCGCACCTGCCAATGCCCCTGGATGAATACCGACCAGCAGAACATACCCAGGATACACAACGGAATGAGGTAGAGAACTTCCCAAAAAGTGGTATCGATCATGAGCAGTTTGGTATTGTAAATGAACATGAACGGCAGGGTGAAGGCAGCCAGGTCCAACCGGAAGCTTTTCCAGCCCGTCTTGATGGGATCCGCACCGGCGATTCCCGCCGCAGCATAGGCACACAGACCCACCGGCGGTGTGTCGTCGGCGACGATGCCGTAGTAGAAAACGAACAGGTGCACGGCCACCACCGGCAACCCTAAGGCCAGGTCCGCACTGATGGTCATGATGGCCGGCGCGGTCATGGCGGCCATGATGATGTAGGTAGCCGTCGTGGGCAGTCCCATGCCGAGAATGATCGAGGCAAATACCGAGAAAAACAGGGTCAGGAAAAGATTGCCGCCGGCTGCCTCGGTAATCAGGGTGGCCATTTTAAGTCCCAGTCCGGTCAGGGTGACCACTCCAATGATGATGCCGCAGCAGGCGCAGGCGGCAGCGATCCCGGCCATGTTGCGGGCCCCGGTTTCAAGGGACCCCAGAATCTCCTCCCGGCTCCTTTTAAATGCGAACCCACGGCTGTCTTGAAGGTAGGCTCCAAAAGCCGCTTCCGGGCTTTCAACCCCCAGCCTGACGTAACTGGGGAAAAGGCGCTGGCTGCGGTAGATGTTGTTGCCGATAGCCACCACGCACCCGGCCAGTATCGACCAGGA
>JBDNAO010000178.1:0-3591 GCA_039768375.1 Desulfobacterales bacterium
CAGAAAATGGCGTTTTCTGGATCGGAAACTAATCAGTGCCCTTAATGGAACCGTGGATGGGCACTACCTAACGCCTCATGCCTTCGGGCCACCACGGTGCATGAAAAATTTACCTAAATTGATCGGTTCCAGGTTCAGCGTTCTGAGAAGGACTTCAATCCTTCAACCCTGAACGGGGAACGGTGAACCTTTGAACCGATATCGCTTCAGTCCTTCAACCCAGAACGTTTAATCCCGCCTGGGCGGGAAACCTCTCAACCTATGAACAAACAAATCACAATGACCAAAATTCAAAATGTCAAACCTATTTGGGTCATTGGATAAGGAAATATCACTCCGTGAACGGGACCTTGCCTGAATATTCGATCGTTGTGCCGGCTTTCAACGAAGAACTCTACCTGCCTCAAACCCTTGGCAGCCTGCGCTCGGCGATGGCAACCGTCGCGATGCCGGGCGAGATCATTGTCGTCGACAACAACTCGACGGACCGCACCAGCGATGTGGCCCGCCGCTGGGGCGCCACCGTGGCCTTCGAAGCGATAAACCAGATTTCCAGGGCCCGTAACACCGGCGCCAGACGCGCGCACGGGCGCTATCTCATCTTTGTCGACGCCGACACACGCGTTTCTCCCGAACTTCTGCAACTGGCCCTGGATCGACTCGAAGGCAGAGCTTGTGCGGGGGGCGGTGCCGCCGTGGCGCCCGACAGACCGCTTGAGCCCTTTTATCGGCTGGCCATTGACGCCTGGAACCGCTTTTCAATAAAATTCAAGATCGCCGCTGGCTGTTTTATCTTCTGCTTGAGGGAAGGTTTCGAGGCCGTCGGTGGATTCAGCCAAAAGGTCTATGTGGGCGAGGAAGTGTGGTTTTCAAAAAATATCGGCCGATGGGCCAGATCTCGCAACCTGTCATTTTCCATCATCGACCGGGTTCCGGCAGTGACCTCCACCCGGAAGTTGAGCTGGTTTTCGAGCTATCACACCCTCGCCCTTTTGGTCTCCATGATCTTTTTCCCCCTGATCATGCGGCACCGCTCGCTTTGCCGTTTCTGGTACCGGCGACCGTCAAATCCCGTCGGCAGATAGGTCGAACTGAAAAAATAGCCACCGTCACCGATACAGATTGGTTAGGGCTCTGCGTGCATTATAGGCCGTCAGTGTGAAATAGTCGGTCTTGATTTCTGCGGTCCAATAGTTAGAATTCAGTAGGCCAGATGCTGCGGAAGGTTTAAAAATGAGTGAAAACTTACCGGATCTAAAAGAAGATGTCGTTACGAACATCGAAGAGGAGGTGACCGAGCCGCCGTTGTTCAAGGTGCTCCTGCACAACGACAACTTCACCACCAAGGAATTCGTTGTTAAAATCCTTGTGTCGGTCTTCAGCAAATCCCTGGACGAAGCCACCCAACTCATGTGGGCCGTTCACAAGAACGGTGTCGGCGTCTGCGGTGTCTATCCGTTTGAAATCGCGGAAACCAAGGTCAACATCGTCACCGCCACGGCGCGTGAGAACGGTTTTCCGCTTCAATCCACCATGGAGCCGGAGTAGTCCGCTTCGGTGTTTCTCAAAGACGGACCCCTCGAAGCCAAGACCATACGGAAAAGGGCTATTTCTGGAAGAAAACGATCCTAACGGTTCATCGGAAGTCCCCGAACTCATCGCCGCGCCGCGGCGGAGACCGCCAGACTTAAAAACCGTCGATTTTCGTCGAACATAAGCTTCTTTCCCACCATCATGTGGAGAAAGTCAAGCAGTTGATCGGTCGTGATTTTCGGAAAGCGGGCCTGTATCTCTGCCAATGCACGGGGCTGTTTGCAAAAGAGATAAATCTTGCGCGACGATCCAACCAGGCGGTGTGTCAGGGTGTCGGCGCGAAACCGTCTTTGGCGGATGACGAGAAATTCTCCTCCGTCGTAATAGCCGAGGATCGGTTTGTAAAATGAGCCTTGGTGAAGCTCTGTGTAGGCCCTTTTCCAATGTTTGACTTTTGCCTGCACCGGCCGCCAGAGTTTTTGCTGCACCGTCCGGTCACCCCGATAAGACTGAAGGGGAAACCGTACCATTGTGAAGACCTCTGGAGGAAAAAGCGTTGCCCAGTTCGGATGGTTGTTGATCGACCGTAAACCAAAATTCACGGGGTTGGACCAGACCGGACTTCCGAGACCCAGCCAGAAACGGACGCACTGAATGGGATAATAGGGCTGAGCGAATTCCAGATTGTGGAGCGTTTCGTCCACATCCTCCTGATCACTACCGGGAAAATGAAGGATTAGATTGGAGGCGTTGACCAAACCCAATTCCTCGCAGGTTTTCATCACCGCCAGATTTTCGATTGCCGTGATGCCTTTGTTAAGCTTCACAAGCAGGCGGGTGCTGAGCGCTTCGATACCGATCTGAAGCTCGGCGACGCCGGCCCGCTTCATCCTTTCGAGCCACTCTCGGGGTGTATCCGCACGGATTTCACAAAAGAAGTGCAAATCTTTTTTTAGTCCGGCCAACTTCTGAAAAATCTCTCCGGATGACGTGCGTGGTAACAGGTTGTCCACAAAAGCCACTGATAGACACCGATATCGGGTCGTCAGAATGTCGACTTCGCGGACGACCTGCTGCGGCTTTTTGTCCCGATATCCTTTCCACTGGCGGTTCAAATTGCAAAATGCGCACCCCGAAAAAGTTTTTCCGACCGCAGGTCGGCGCCACCAACACCCTCGTGACATTTCCGCCGGCAGTGTAGGGAAAAAGCTGTTGTCCGGACTGAGAGATTTCAATAGGGCAAAGTAATCGGTAAAGTCCGGGATCGGCAAGGAGGAAAGCGCTTTCAACTGGTTGTGAGGCACCGGCTCTTCACGGGCGGCGATCTTCCGGTCGATCACGCCGGGCGGCGGCAAGACCCGAGGACCCGCAACACGAGTGAGCCGGCCGACCAGAAGACTGAGGGGCCGCTCGCCTTCACCGTTCACGGCAAAGTCGATCTCTGGAAAAGCCCTTAGCAGGCGAGGCAGGCTGTCACCGGTAAACATGGAACCGCCCACCACGACCGGAAGGTCCGGATTCAGGGCCTTGATGCGCTTGATGAAAAACAGAACCGCGGTCAGCTGACAAAGACAGAGAGAAAAACCGGCCAGGAGCACCCGCTCCCACGAGACCGCGGCGATGAATTCCTGCGAGACGGCTTCAACCTTTGCGATCATGGCCTTGAAATCAAGGTCCTTGAGCATTGGTCGGCCGGTGGCCTTCCGGCAGAATAGGGCTTCGATCGCTGCGGCCCGCTCCGGGTGCAACAGCGCAGCGTAGACGCTTTCCGCCAGCCAGGTGCGCTCCGAAATGTTCTGATAAACACCGTAGCCGATGGCGGCCGCCAATTGGAGGTAAAAATGGTGGGCCCGAACCTCCAGTCCGGGATGCTTGGTGGTCAGATAGGCCTTCAGGACTCCGAGCTGTATCGAGGGCCGGTTGAAGAGGGGCCAAGGCGTCGATACCAGTACGATCTGTTTGCGGCGCGACTCCTTCGGCATGGGCTGTGTTTGAGCAGGTAACATCTTAACGATATATCAACGGATCTTGCGGAATTATTTCTTACCGTGACCCTAA
>JBDNAO010000179.1:0-6783 GCA_039768375.1 Desulfobacterales bacterium
GTGGCATGAACAGATTATAACGAATAAGTGGTGACTTTGAAAGTTTAAATAATGAGAGCGTCCCCTACATTTCAAACATCCTCACGGAAAAGGATGTTCGATGGGTGGGCACTAGATGATGAAGCGGGCCGCCGCCCGCGCCAGCTCGATGACATAGGTGGGGAAGACGCCGATCACCACCATCGCCGTCACCAGGGTGCCGGTCAAAAGCTTGACGGGCGGCGAAACGGATAGAGCCGGCAGATCGTTTGGCGGTTCGAGCAGGTAAGCCGCCTTGATGACCAGCATGTAGTAGTAAAGCGAGATGACCACGTTGATCATGGCGATCAGCACGAGGGTGAAGTAGCCTTGCTGCATGGCAGCGATAAAGACCAGCAGCTTACCGGTAAAGCCGATGGTCGGGGGGATGCCGGCCAGACCAAACAACGCCAGCATCAGGGCCATGGCCAGCAGCGGCGAGCGCCGGTGCAGCCCGGCCAACTGATCGATTTGCAGGCTGCCGCCGTTTCCGGCCACCATGACCAGCACCAGAAAACAGGTGAATTTCATCAACATCAGAGACAGCGCGTAGAAAATGGTCGCCGCATAACCCGCCGCGTCCATGCACAGGATCCCGATGAGCACGTAGCCGGCATGGGCGATGCTCGAATAGGCCATCAACCGGTTGAAGTCTTTCTGAGCAATGGCCGCCAGGTTGCCGACGGTCATGGAAACAATTGCGAGCACCACCAGCGCCTGCGCGAGGAAGGTGCTGCCGCCGCTGCCCACCGCAACGAACCGCATCAGGATCGCCACGGCCGCCACTTTTGACGCCGAGGCAATAAACGCCGCCACCTGGTTGGGAGCGCCCTGGTAGACATCCGGCGCCCAGAAATGAAAAGGAAACACCGCTAGTTTGAAGAAAAATCCACCCAGGCTCAGCAACAGACCGATAACGACCAACGGCCGATCGATCACGGTGGGGAGCACCTGGACCAATTCGCTCAGGTAAACAGCCTTGACAGAGCCATAAAGGACAGCCAAGCCAAAGAGCATGGCGGCCGAGGCGCAGACGCCAACCAGGAAGTACTTGAGGGTCGCTTCGAGTCCGGTTTCCTGACGGCGCTGCAGGGCCACCAGAATATAGAGCGAATAGCTGCTGAGCTCCAGGGCGACATATATGGTCAAAAGGTGTACCGCGCTGACCAGCATCATCATGGCCAGGGTGGAGGTAAAGAGCAGCAGATAGAACTCGGAATGGAACTTCCGGTTGACGCCCCCGAGGTTGGTGCAGATGCAGACAACCAGAAAGAGCCCCATGGACAGCATGGTCTTGAAAACCTGGGAGTAAAGGTCCACCCGATAGGTCCCGCTAAAGAGCACGCCGTCCGACCGGACACCGGCCAGGCAGACCACCATGCCCAAGGCCGCCAGAACAAGGGCCGTAAAATATTCATGCCGGGAGTTGGAGGCCGGCCGCATGGCCATAATCGTAAAAACGACCACCGCTAAGAAAAAGTAAAGTTCAGGACCGAAGAGAAGCCATTGCATCAGGGTAACCCGTTGACGAAAGGAATGGATGCCGTGTCGATCATGTCGAACATGAGAGACGGATAGATACCGAAAATCACGATGACCGCCACCAGAATGATGCGCGGTATTCCGAGGACGAGAGTGATGTCTGAGAGCTGGGCAAATTTTTCGTTGCGCGGTCCGTAGAAGGCTTTCTGGACCACCCGCAGCATGAACAACGCGCTGATCACCAGTGCAGCAACGGCCATGGCACCGCGCACCGGATAGACCCTGAAGGAGGAGATAAAAACCAGCAGCTCTCCCCAGAAACTAGCGAGGAACGGCACGCCGATTCCGGTCAGAGCCGCAATGATGAAGTAACCCGAGGCGACCGGCATGATGCGGCTCAGCCCGCCGAGTTCCCCGATCATACGGGTGTGCGTCCGATCGTAGATGTAACCGACAGAGGAAAAGAGGAGCGCCGTCATAATACCGTGGGCAAACATTTGAAAGACCGCACCGTTCAGACCGTCCACGGTCACGGTGGCCAATCCGAGGCCGACAATGCCCATGTGCGACACACTCGAATAGCCGATCACGAACTTGAGATCGGTCTGCTTCAGGCCCACCAGCGCACCGTAAACAATGCCGACCGCGGCCAGCAGGGCCATGAGCTGGGCCCAGTACTGCCAGCCCAGAGGGCAAAGGAAGATACCGATCCGCAGGATGCCGAAGGCCCCGATTTTCATCAATACACCGGCGTGGATCATGCTCACGCCGGTCGGTGCGGCCACGTGTCCCACCGGCGACCAGGTGTGAAACGGCCACACGCCGGCCAGAATACCGAACCCGATGTAGAAGAGCAGAAAAGCGAATTTCTGCTGAAACGGGGTGAACAGGTCTGGTCGCATCAGTGTAACCAAATTGAAAGTGTTCAGACCCGATTGCACGAAGAGGTAAATCATTCCCGGCAGGATCAGGGCGCTGCCGGCCAGAAGGTACAGGGTCAACTTCATGGCCCCGTACTCCTTGCGGGTGCTGCCCCAAACCGCAATCAACAGGTACATCGGGAAAAGGGAGACGTCGTACCATATAAAAATGAAGAACAGGTCGAAGCTCATGAAGAGACCGAAGACACCGGCCACCAGCAGGAAGGTGAGCGCAAAAAACTCCTTGACCCGGTATTCCAGCTCCCACATGGTCAGGACCGCCGTAAAAAATACGATGCCGGTGAGAAGCAGCATGGGTAGGCTGAAGCCGTCGGCCGCATTGAAGTAAGTAATCCCCAGCGACGGCACCCACGACAGTTGCTCGGCAAACTGCAAACCGCCGAGGCTTTTGTCGTAAGCAAAGAAGAGATAGGTGGAAAGAATCAGGGTAATACCGGAGCAAACCGCACTGACCCACTTGATGGCCGTCTGGCGCTCACCCGGGATGAACAGAATCACCAGCAGCCCGATGACGCAACTCAGGAGAATGGCGCTCAGATATGGGAAGTCGGCATATGCTGTTGGCATGTCAAACAAATCCTGTGTGTCAATCGTGTCCGTTAGGGTTCACGAAAAAATAAGTTCGCAATTTTGGGCGTTGGGGCGCCCGGCCGGCAAGGCGCGAAAACGCAGAAATATCTGGATATTCCGAGTTTTCGCAACACAGCCGGACGGGATGCATCGGCGTCCAAAATGTTAAGTTATTTTTGAGTGAGCCCTTCGCCCGTCAACCGGTTCGGGGAAGTCTGCGGCTGTTTATCGTCTGCCGTTCGCCTATTTCTTCCGACAAACCATCCGGAGGGCTGTCTCAAAAAATAAAAAACATCCCCAGCAGCACCATGACCACGAATATGATCAGCAGCCTGTACTGGATCATTTCGGTGTGCAGAAAGGCCACCCGTCGTCCGGCGTTGACCGTGCCGCGGCTGATTCCGTCGATGCCGCCGTCGATAACCTTCTGATCGTTCTGGGCGCACAGTGCGGCAATTCCCCGGTAAACAAAGCGGTCCAAGGCAAACCGATAGAAGCGATCGATGTACCAGCGTTCGGCAAAAAAGTCGTTGAGCCACGGAATCCGTTCCACAAACCCCACCTGGTCGGCCCCGCGACGGCCGAATTCGAACCAGGCCAGTCCCAAAGCGATTGCAGCCAGCCCCAGGGAAGCGAAGAGCACCCAAGTGTGACCGCCCGCCGGCTCGACCACCGCCGGGCCGCGGGCCAGAAAATGTTCCAGGGGCGCCTCGAAAAATCCCAGTATAAGCGTGACGGCCGAGAGAATGATCAGCGGCCAGTTCATCAAACGATCCGAGGTGCGGTCGGCGTGGTCATCTTCCCCCTGTTGCGCCTTCACGTTGTCTGTGGTTCTCGGAAACAAGATGATAAAGATCAGACGGAAGGTGTAGTAGGCGGTCAAAAATACGCCCAACAGACCGGCGACCACCCAAATGGGATTCGGCCGGTCGGCCAGCACCCCGATGATCAACTCTTTGCTGAAAAAACCGGAGAGGGGCGGCAGACCGGCCAAAGCCGCCGCCCCGATAACCATGCAGACCATCGGTATCTTCAAGCTGCGACCGCCATGCCGTCCGATCTCGACCATGTCGTTGGTGCCGAAGTGGTGGATGAAGACGCCGGAGCAGAGAAAGAGAAGAGCCTTGAAACCGGCGTGGGTGGTCAAATGAAAGACCCCGGCAAAAAATCCCCCTGCCGCCAGTCCCATAATCATGTAACCGAGTTGACTGATGGTGGAATAGGCCCAGACCCGTTTGATGTCGCGACTGACCATGGCCATGGTGGAAGCCGCCACCATGCTGATCGTGCCGATGGCCAGAAAAACGGCCATCGCGGTCGCGGAGTGGCTGAAAAGCGGGAACAAGCGCGCGAAGAGGTAGACGCCCGCGGCCACCATGGTGGCCGAGTGGAGCAGAGCGCTCACGGGGGTCGGGCCTTCCATGGCGTCCGGCAGCCAGGTCAGGAGCGGGAATTGGGCGCTCTTGCCGATGATGCCGCCGAAAATCAACAGGGACGAGACGGTGAGAAGGATCGGCGACATGCGCTCTGCCGGTGCCGGGCCGTTCAGCGCCATGATGTCCAAATTGCCGAAGTGAATCAGAAGCAGCAAGAGGCCGAGAAAAAAGGCCACGTCGCCCAGACGGGTCATGACAAAAGCCTTCTTTCCGGCCTCGCTGGCACTGAATTTTTCATACCAGAAGCCGATCAGAAGATAGGAGGCCAATCCCACCAGTTCCCAGAAGATGTAGAGTTGAATGAGGGTCAGGGAGACGGTCAACGACGTCATGGCCCAGACGAACAATGACATGAAGGCATAATAACGCCAGAATCCCGGGTCCCCGGCCATGTAGCCAAGGGAATAGACTTGGACCAGGAAGCAGATCACGGTCACAACGGTCAACATGAGCAGACTGACCGGATCGAGCAAAAATCCGAAAGGAATGGTGAGATCCCCGGATGCCACCCAACGAACAGTAAAATGGATCGGTGTGGACATGTGCCAGTGCCTGATCAGCAGCCACACGGCGCTCAAGAGCGAGACAGATACGGCTGCAATCGATACGCCGGCAGCCTGGCGCGGATGCGGCCGCAAAAAAATCATGATCAACGCGAAAGCAACCGCAGGCAGCCAGGTAGCCAGGGCCACCAGCGTCAGGGTTGGGAGAACAAATCCGGGTTCGGTCATTTCGATATCATTTCAATAAGTTGAAGTTGTTTGGGTCAATAGAGCCCGTCCGGCGGTACATACCGATGATCAGTGCCAGACCGACCGATACTTCGGCGGCAGCCACCGCAAATATAAACAGCACGAACACCTGGCCCTCCATGTCGTGCCAGCGCAGAGCGGCCCCGACAAAGGCGATGGTGGCCGCATTCAACATGATCTCGACGCCGAGCAGGATCATGATCAGGTTTCGCCGTGCCACCGCGCAAACGATTCCCAGCAAAAAGAGCAGTCCGGAAAGAACGAGCACATGTCCGAAGGATACGATCATGGTTTTCCCTCGCTTTGCGGCGCGGCGCTTTTCCGTGACAGTTTACCCAAATAAAGGGCACCCACAAGGGCAATCAGCAGCAGCAGGGAAACGATTTCGATCGCCAGCCAGTGGTTCTCGAAAACAAAGCGTCCGAATTCACGCGGTGTGGCCACAGCGCCGGTTAAAGGGGCGCGAGCACCGGGATCGGTTAAGATCAGGACGGTACCGACGACCAGGTAAACGACGGCCATGACAGCGGCCGGTGCCCACTGACTGAGCGGGAACAGATTCTCCAGCAGATTCACGTCTCTGAGCATCATGATAATGAAAAGAAACAGCACCATGATGGCCCCGGCGTAAATGATCACCTCGAGGGCCGCCAGCAGCGGCGCACCGAACAAATAAAACAGCAGTGCACTGCCGAAAAAAGAGACCACCAGGTAGATCACCGCGTGCACCATGTTCCGCCGGGTGATCGCCAGCACCGTCGCGGCGACAATGACAACCGCCAAAACGTAGAAGAGAATCGTGTAGAGCGTCATGAAACTCCCAATATCGAGAATGGCAAAATATGACCTCGGTCCCTAACCGCGAACCGCACAACAAATGATTTAGTGCCGGTCAGCCTTCGCGGCCCACCTTTCGCCGGTCACGGCATGTTGCTTCTCACATCCACCGGCTCGTCTTCTTTTACGTGGGTTCCCTTGCCGCCTTCGCCGGTCACGATCCCCGCATACTTGTAAAAATTGTACTGCGGGTCCTTTCCACAATGATCCACCAGGAGATCTTCCTTCTCGAACACCAGGGTCAAAATGTCGCGCCGGCAGTTCTCGAAATCCGGTGTCAGTTGAATGGCCGAGGTCGGACAGGCTTCTTCACACAGCCCGCAGTATATGCACCGCGCAAAGTTAATTCGAAACCAGGCGGCAAACCGGCGGCCGTCTTCTCTTTCGGCCGATTGCATGGAGATGCAGCTGACCGGACAGGCCGCCGAGCAGAGATAGCAGGCCACGCAGCGCTCACCACCATCGGGATCCCGCGTCAGTATGATGCGGGCCCGGCTGCGAGCCGGCAGCGGCCGCTTGAACTCCGGGTATTGCTCAGTGATCGGCTTGCGAAAAAGGTGTTTGAAGGTGAGCGCAAAGCCCGCTGCCAGCGCTGTTATGGCTTCCCATACACTGTTCATTATAATAGTACCAAGGTTGAGCGGTTTCCCGCCTGGGCGGGATTAAACGTTCTGGGTTGAAAAGCCCTTAAACAGCTCATATCTGAATTATTCTGGCTTCATAGCGTTTATAAAACCGTTTCACCCA
>JBDNAO010000180.1:0-2671 GCA_039768375.1 Desulfobacterales bacterium
CGCGCCCAGCCGGTTCGCTCGGTTCACCGGCGCTGGAAAGATAACAAAGAGGCGTCTTGAGAAGGTCTTATCCTGAGGCCTGCGGCGGTAGGCGCCGCGCCACATTGACGTATTCGCAGTTATAAGTTCGGAAAATAAGGCGCTCGCGCTCTACACGTTCGGCCGGGCAGGCAATGAGCGTCATGTTTTTCAATTTTTTGCCGGTCGCGTGCTTTTCCGGAATCGACCCGAGACCCTCACCGATTATTTTGCCGCTGGTGGTTTCGAGTACCACGGCGGTCGTTCCGTCGGACACTACCGCGAAGGGAATTTGGTAACGCGGGTCGAGCAGGCGAGCCGCCGCTAAAATCTCCCGTTCACATGAACCCAGTGACCCGGGAACGCATTTGATGGCCATAACTCGCATTGTTCCTCCATCCAGGCTGACCACCAGATCCACTTGAGACGCATAGCGCTCTTTACCGACATCGAATTCGATCTGTGCGTCCACCTCGATATCTTCCTTCGCGTATCCCTTCTCGATGACCAGCAATCGTTCAACCGCTTGACGGTTCGACTCGGCCCCGATTTCGGGGACGTCTCTTCCCGTCACAAAATCTTCGATCATTCGGTACGGTTTGAGAGTATCGACCAAAATCGTCCTCCTATCTCTGGGTCATCGACGGTTTCTTGAGGGACACGGGCATCGATCATCAATCCCCACGAATCAACCCCTATGGGCTCACTAAAAAATAAATTCGCGTTTTTGGGCGTTGAGGCGCCCGACCGGCAAGGCGCGAAAACGCAAGAATATCTGGATATTCCGAGTTTTCGCAACACAGCCGGACGGGATGCATCGGCGTCCAAAATGTGACGTTATTTTTGAGTGCGCCCTAATAATGAGGTTCCCGTCATTTCAGGCGGTTTCTCGATCCCCATGATGTCGAGAATCGTGGGCGCAATATCGGCCAGAACTCCCGGTCGCAGGTCGGTGCCACGCCGGGAATCATCAACCAGAATAAACGGCACCGGGTTGAGGGTGTGGGCGGTGTGGGCACCGCCACGCTCGTCGATCATCTTTTCCGAGTTTCCGTGATCGGCCGTGATCATCGTTACGCCGCCCATACCGGCGACCCGTTCGACAATTTGCTGGACGCAATGGTCCACCGTCTCGCAGGCTTTGACGGCGGCGCCAAGAATGCCGGTGTGTCCCACCATGTCCATGTTGGCAAAATTCAACACGATCAGATCGTAACTGTTGGATGTCAACCGCTCGATGAGCGTCGCGGTGACCTCTGCGGCGCTCATTTCCGGCTTCAAATCGTAAGTGGCCACCTCGCGCGGGGAGGGAATCAGACTCCTGTCTTCTAACCCAAAAGGCTTTTCCTCGCCGCCGTTGAAAAAATAAGTGACATGGGCGTATTTTTCGGTTTCGGCAATACGCAACTGACGTAAGCCGTTCCGACTGACGACCTCGCCGAGAAGGCCTTTAAGGTGTACCGGCGGGTACGCGACAGGCAGGGTTAATATTTCCTCGTAGCGTGTCATGCAGACATACCCGCAGAGGTTGGGGAACACCTCACGCCGAAACCCGTCGAAATCCGGCACGGTAAAGGCACGTGTGATCTCGCGGGCACGATCGGCCCTGAAGTTGAAAAAAATGACCCCGTCACCCTCGCTAACCGTGCTCAGCGGCTCACCCTTTTCATCGGTAACCACAATCGGCTTCACAAACTCGTCGGTTTCTTCCCGCAGGTATGAATCTGTGACGGCCGCAATCGGGTCACGAACCGCGCGCCCCTTGCCCTGCACGTAGAGTCGATAGGCTTTTTCAACCCGCTCCCAGCGACCGTCGCGGTCCATGGCGTAATACCGTCCGCAAACCGTTGCGATCTTGCCACAACCGCCGGCATTGAGATGTTTCTGCAGCCGGGCCAGATAACCGACCCCGCTGTCGGGAGGTGTGTCGCGTCCGTCGAGGATGGCGTGGACGAAAACCCGCTTCAATCCCTTTTGGTCGGCCAGGTCGACCAGAGCGAGCAGGTGGTCGAGTTGGCTGTGAACACCGCCGTCGGACACAAGACCCAACAGGTGCAGCGCCGACCCCCTTTCAGCGACGGCTGACATCACCGTCGTAAAGATCTCGTTTCGGAAAAATGAACCGTCGGCAATAGCCCGGTCGATACGCAAAAGGTCCTGATACACAATCCGGCCGGCACCGATGTTCAGATGCCCAACCTCCGAATTCCCCATTATTCCTTCCGGTAGTCCGACCGCGGGACCGGCGCACTGCAGCCGGGTGGTCGGATAAGTGGTCAGGAGCTTATCCAGAAAAGAGGTCCGGGCGAGGTGGACGGCATTGCCCTCCCCGGCGGAATCGATTCCCCAACCGTCGAGGATCATCAGCAGACAGGGTTTGGGCTTATTCATCGGCATTATCCGACGGTGCTTTTGAATGGACCATGCTTATCATACTCCTTGTTTTTATGCGTCTGGCATCCATCCACAATCCCTCCAGATCGTAAAACAGCCGCACCGGTTCGTAGAAAATGTGGATGATGACATCCCCGTAATCGAGCAAAGCCCAATGCCCTTCGTTTATCCCTTCCACACTCAGCGGTTTTTTATGCTGTTTTTTCAGTTCCGAATGGATGTGTTCGGCAATCGCCTGCACCTGGCGGTTTGATCGTCC
>JBDNAO010000181.1:0-3059 GCA_039768375.1 Desulfobacterales bacterium
ATGGCCTTGGTCTTGGCGACGTCGTTTTTTGCGCCCTGCTCAACCATTTCACGGCAGAAGTGACCGAGCGCGGTATAGTCCCACAGGGGAAGCTGGGTGGTGCCGTAATCTTTGAGATCCGACGTGTCGGCGGCCGCCAGGCCCCTGGCCACCGTGGCGGAAATGTCGTTGCCGTTGCCGGCGGCCCTCAAACCGAGCGACGGCCGGAAGTGCGTCTGTCCTTCCGGTGTCCGGACCGGGGTGCCGAACTTGTTGGTGCAGACAAGCTCCTTGGAGCCGTCGCCCCTGCCGGCGTCCTTGACGGTGAAGATAAAGGCCCCGCCGTCGGCGGCACTGCCGCCGCGGGCGTTCCAATACTTGTCGGCCACCGGACAAAAGCGATCGTCTTCGGCCGCCAGGTTCTGCAGGGTGGCATCGATGGCCTGCTTTTCCGAGCAGATCAGGCCGATCTGGACCTCGCCCTCCTGTAGGGCAAACACCTGCGGGCGCAGCATGGAGGTGTCGGTGATCCCGATGAGCTGGCAGTAGTTCGCATAGGGGTTGTTGCGGGCAATGATGAAAAACCAGGGGCCGTCCGGGGAGGCATGGATGTGGGCCGCCTGGATATATCGGTAGATGCGCTGTTTTTCGGGCGACAGGCGGTCGAAATCGTGCTCCGTGGTCGGTGCCATGGCCTCGATGATATATTCCATCGGGTATTCGAAGGTGCGGTTCAGCAAATCGAGCAGCTGCACCGAAACCTCGGTATCGGTCAGAAACTGGGGGAAGATGTTGTGCTGCTTCAGGTATTCGCAGACCGCATGGTAATTGGCGAAATCGCCGTTGTGAACCAGGGCCTCGTCCATGCCGCTGAAGGGATGGGCGCCGCCGGGATGCCAGACCCGGCCCTTGGTCGGATAGCGCTGGTGGGCAATCCATCCATGGGCCTTGAAATCGTCGAGGAGATAATACTCGACCACTTTTTCGGCATAGCCGACAATTTTCAGAATCATCAGGTTGCGGGCGTGAGACAGCACGAAGGCCCGCTGTTCCCCCAATGACGCGTAAAAAGCCTGATTGATGCGGGTGGAATTCTGGTAGATGAACTCGTCTTCGGCCTTGCGGGGATCCAGGTTCTGCAGACGGTTGTCATCGATGAACCGTGCCAGCACGCCTTCCTTGACGCGTATGAAATAACGCCAGACATCCGGTGGCTTGACTTCCAGGCCCTCGATGTCTCGGTAATCGTCTACGGTCGGAAGCCGTTCGGCCTTGTGGACCTCCATGAAGGGGGCAATGTTGGCGGCTTCCACTTCGGGCCGCGCCGCCGGATCGAGCAGCGCCACCTGAAGCATGTAATGGGAGTCCAGAATGTCCTGAGTGACCCCCAGGCTCTCGGCCGAGAGTCCCACCGCGGCGATGCCGCCGCCCTTGCCGTTGCCCCGGTTGTGCATCTGGATGGAGGGCTCGTAGATGTGGCGTCCCCGGACCGGGATCGAGGAGATAAAGCCGGTGACACCGCAGCCCCCCTCTTCGGCGGCTTTCTTGTTTTGCAGGGCGCCGCGGGGAATATTGGCCCTGGACGCCAGAATTCTATCTGTCATCGAATTGCGTCGATCGTTCATTTTTACTCCTCAGATAATCAGCTCAGATAATCAGCTGTTGTCGCGGTGCGGGTTGATACCGGGCTCTCTCGGCCTCATCGAGATAATCGAGGTGGATCAACAGGTCGGAGCGTCCAACGAGCTCACGCACGTTTTGCATGCCGAACTGCCGCAGAAGATCACACCACTGTTTGCGCCAGGCCATGTACATGTTGACGATGCGCTGTTCGGTATAGGCTTCCGACATCATGTGGCCCAGTTCGTGGTCCGTAGAGGCGATGCCGCGGGCACAGCCGCGCCCGCTCTCGCAGTTGCCGCAGCGCACACATTCCAGGGCCACCAGTTCGGCGGTCCCGATGACCGCACCGTCGGCCCCTAAAGCAATCGCCTTGGCCACATCCATGGCGTTGCGGATCCCGCCGGAGGCGATCAGGCAGACCTCGTCGCGGATCCCCTCGTCCTTCAGGAATTGATGCACCTTCGGAATGGCGTATTCGATAGGCATGGCGATATTCTTCTTGGCGATGTCGGGGGCCGCGCCGGTCCCGCCGTAGCTGCCGTCGATATGGACGATGTGCGCGCCGGCATAGTAACTGCCGACGGCCACCATGTCCACGTCGGTGGGCGTCGACACTTTCACCGACACCAGGCCGCGGGGATTGACCTCTTTGACCCAGTCGACATGCTTCTTGTGATCTTCAACCGAATAGACGCTGTGGAAGGGAAAGGGCGAAAAGAGCGAGCTGCCCACCACCGTCTCCCGCATGGCGGCGACCTCGGGCGTCACCTTGTCGCCCAATAGGTGCCCGCCCAGACCGGGTTTGGCGCCTTGGGCGTATTTGAACTCGATCACCGGTGCACATTGAATCGTCTCCTCGCGCACCCCGAACAAACCGGTGGCCACTTGGGTGATGACGTAATCGGCATATGGGAGGAACTCCTGGGGATATCCCCCTTCGCCGGTACAGGTGAGCGTGTTCAGCCTGGCCGCGGCCCTGGCCCGGCCAACCAAGGCCGTGAGGGCCATGGAACCATAGGACATGCCGCCGCTGTAACACGGCAGCGAGAGCCTTCGCTCGGGGCGGCCGTCGTTTCTCTTGTTGAGATCGAGCCCCAAGTCGATCTCCTCATCGCTGATAGCCCGATAGTCTGCCGGGTCCGGCAACCTGAAGCGGATCTTGTCGAATCCCCCGCCGGAGCATCCCAGGTTGTACTCCAGACCAACCGTGGGGAGGTTGCCGGTTTCGGCCATTTCCCAGTGGGCGATCAGCATTTCGGCCGTCCAGCGATAGTCTCCCAGGGTTTCCAGGACCGGGTTGAGCCGAAGGGTCAGGGCTTTCTCCGGGCAGCGGTCGATGCAGTAGTAGTCGTTTTCCTTGCACTTGAACCCGATGCACTTGTGCTCGACCGGCCGCAGCGACTTCGAAAATTTTTCGTAACGAGGATGGACCCCGTAGGGGCAAAGCTCGGCGCACA
>JBDNAO010000182.1:0-4009 GCA_039768375.1 Desulfobacterales bacterium
CCGCCGGCGCATATCGGGATATGTGCCGGCGGATGGAACGCAGGTGACGGAACCACAGGCAAGCAAGATGTGGAATTATTTTTTTCCAGGGCCCTTAATATGTTGGATTCGCACGTCTTGCAAGTGAGAATGACTTATTTGACCCCTGACATGAGTTTTATCCTTGCCACCGCAAATCGGCTGAATGTCATGAGGTATGGTTGGAAAGTTTTGCAGCTTGACTTTCAGCTCTTCCTTGATTAGAGATTGAATAAGTACGGAATTGCCGTCGGCGTTTCGGTGCATTGGCTCGAAGCAACCGGCGACAATCACCCCGAAACCCGATTCAAGAGCGAAAGGAGGACAAGATGGCCGACAGTGTCTACAAATTTATCGATCTGGTTGGCAGCAGCCCCACTTCCTGGGAAGATGCCGCTAAAAACGCGGTTGAAACCGCATCGAAAAGTCTCAGGGACTTGCGTGTCGCCGAAATTCTCAAACTGGACATGAAGGTAGAAAACGGCGTGGTGACCGCCTATCGAGCCCGGGTCAAGCTCTCCTTCAAATACGCCAGCGAATAAGCGACCCGACAACCAATAATATCCTCCGTGTTGATTCCGGTCGTCACGGAGGATTTTATTATTTGAGGGCCTCTGCCATCAATTCCCCCACGAGTTTAGAAAAGCGGACCGGATTCTCAGGTTTGCCGCCCTCGCCGATCACGGCCATGTCGAGCAGCAGTTCGCTGTAATCCGTCAAGACCGGGTGGTTCCGGTCCTTCTCGTACAACTTTCTGAAGTAATCCAGGGCCGGGTGGTCGGGGTTCAATTCCAGTACCCGTTTGGATTGCGGCGGCTGGTGGCCGGCGGCCTTGAGGATTTTTTCCATGTAGGCACTCGGGTCTTGGCTGTCACCGGACAGACAGGCCAACGAATCCTTGAGACGGGTGGAGGGCTTGACGTCTTTGACCTTGTCTTGCAGTTTCGATTTGATAAAACCAAATAGTGGTGCATAGACATTCTGTTTTTCAGTGTCGACCTGCGGCAGGTCGATGTCACCTTTTTCCGCGCTTTTGAGAGGCTTGCCTTCGTACTGATCGAGTGCCTGCACCACCCACTCGTCCACAGGGTCGCTCATCAACAGAACTTCGTAATCCTTTTCTTTCAGCCTTTCGAGCAGGGGGCTGTCGATCAGGGCCGTCAGGTCGCCTCCGGTCAGGTAGTAAATTTCCTTTTGATCCGGTTGCATGCGGTCGACGTACTCTTTGAAAGATATCAATTTGTCCTCGGTCCGGGTGGTCCGGTAGCGGGCCAATTCGGCAATCTTTTGGCGGTTCTCCGGATCGGTGTAGATGCCTGATTTAAGCACCTGCCCGAACTGATTCCAGAAAGTTGCGTAGGTTTCGGATTCCATCGTTTCAAGATGTTCGAAAATCTTTTTGACCAGGTTTCTACGGATGTTTCTGACCAGGCGGTCCTGCTGTAAAATTTCGCGGCTGATGTTGAGATTCAAATCCGGGGCGTCCACAACGCCCCGAATGAAACGAAAATACTCGGGGACCAGTTCACGGCAGTTCTCCATTATGAAAATACGTTTGCAGTAGAGGTGAACGCCGTGCTTCATGTCCGGATTGAACAGGTCGAAGGGGGCCTGGCTCGGAATATACAGCAGGGCGTCGTATTCGGTGGTGCCCTCGAACTTAAGGTGCAGGTGAGTCAACGGGGCATTCCAGTCGTGGCTGATGTGCTTGTAGAACTCCTCGTACTCATCCGTGCTGACATCTTTCTTGTCTTTGGTCCAGATGGCCTTCATGGAATTGAGGGTTTCCTCGCGCATCACCTTGCGACTGGTCTTGCCGATCGTTTTGCCCGCCTCGTCCTTGAGCTGTTCGTTTTCCGGAATCGGTTCATCCCGCTCTACGTCCATCACGATCGGATAGTTTACGAAATCGGAGTGGCGTTTGACGATTTGACGGATGGTCAACTCGTCGGTGAAATCGGGCTCGCCTTTTTCCTTTTTTTTCAGATCCAGGATTACCGTCGTACCGCGGGCGTCCCTGGCTGCTTCCTCGATCGTGTAGGTGCCGTCACCGGTAGAAGTCCAGCGCGTAGCGGTTTCGGAGCCGGCGGCGCGTGAGATCAGGGTCACCTTTTCTGCGACGATAAACGCGCTGTAAAATCCGACGCCAAACTGGCCGATCAGTTCAGGGGACACCACGCTCTTATCATTGAGGTGGGCTATGGCCTCCATGAAACCCGCAGTCCCGCTCTTGGCTATGGTGCCGATATTTTCCATGATTTCGTCGTAAGTCATGCCGATGCCGTTATCGGAAACCGTGAGCGTGTTCTTGATGCCGTCGGAGGCAATCTTAATGTTAAACTCGGTGTCCTCACCAAGGATGTCCGGTTCCAACTGGGCTTTGAATCTCAGCCTGTCGATCGCATCAGAGGCATTCGAAATCAACTCCCGTAAAAATATTTCCTGGTTGGAATAAAGGGAGTTGATGATAAGATCGAGCATCTGCTGCACTTCGGTTTTAAACTGATGGGTTTCTTTTTTACCGGCCATTTTGACTCCTTTTTTGGTGTTCAGTCGCATTTTGTTGACGGTACGCCAACCGGCATTTTTGATTTTCGGGCTATAAAATGGGTTTCATTACGCTATTGTCAACCCAACCAAAGTTGCTGAATTTAAAATGGAAGAATAGGAAAAAAACAGAAGACCGATCGTGCGGGTATTGAAATTGACGCCTATTGAAATTAACATATCAAAAAAGTAACGATCCTGAGCTTAGAATGGATTTTGAATGATCGATATAGAAGACAGCGTCATCATAAACCAGCCGGTCGGGAAAGTCTTCGCGTTTGTGACGAACCTCGAGAACAATGTGAGCTGGCAAACTAACGTCATTCTGTCCGAACAGACGTCAGAGGGCCCTTTCGGGCGCGGCGCGACCTATCGGGTGGTAAACCGTTTCATGGGCCAGTTTTTCGATTCCGAGGGAATCATTTCAGAGTACGTCCCGAACGAGATCTGCACCTATCGCTTCACTGCAGGAATGGTTGCCGGTGAAAGCCGTTTCATTTTCGAAGCAGTCCACGGCGGGACGCGGTTTCTCACCCGTAGCAACATCGAAATAAAAAACTTAAAAATGCTTGGCTTCGTGGTCAAGCTCAAGGCACGCCGCCAGGTTAGAAACGATCTGCAGAAACTCAAAAAAATTTTAGAAAACGGCGCGGGTCGCTTTGATTATTGCGGCATTTATGAAGATTAGCACGTGAGATGAAACGCACCGGCGACGTTTTCTTTTTGCTCCCGGTGCCGATTGAACAATTCTACGGCTTCCGCGGTGCGGTTGGAAAGAAGCCGGACGCCGCGTTCTGAAAGCTCTTTGCTGAGGCTGGCCGGAATGTCCAAGTTACCGGCATAACCGGTTCCGACCACCAGAACGTCCGGCCTGCTTTCCAGGATATCCACAATATCGTCCGACAACAGCCGATGGCCCTGCCGGCGCCACCAATTGTCCTTGACCGTATCGCCGATAATTTTGAGATCGGTGGTGTAAGTCTTTCCGGCCACCCGCATGCTGCGGCCTGTGACGTACGATTCGATCATGTTTTTTGTTTGGTTTTTCGGCATCTTTTTTACATGCCCTCAATCCTCTTCCCAGCTGATGCATTCGACCGGGCAGGATTCGATGGCTTCCTCGATGCAGTCCTCCGGACCGCCTTCAGGCTTGATGACCTCGGCTTTTTCTTCATCTTCGTTAAAGGCGAAAACCTCCTCGCAGAGTTCCACACAACTTTCACATCCGGTGCATTCATCTTTGTCGATCACGACACGTTTTCCCATTGTCTGCCTCCAAATGGTGCTGTTTCAGAAATTTAATTTAGGGGTCGCCGTTGAATTTTTATTTTTAAGAAGTTGCCTACGACAGGCGATCGGCTCATCGGTAACCCAGGAATACAATAAGTTTGCCGGCGGGAAATACAAGGGGCGGGATTCGGACGATCCGCGGTACGTTTTTGCG